>NZ_DATJIY010000141.1:0-20600 GCF_035492835.1 Dinghuibacter sp. | reverse complement strand
CGCAAAACGGGGTAAAAGAGGCACCCCACCCCTCAGTCCTCGCCTACACGCTTAGGGAGGGAACGGGGGCGGATCCGGCGGGCCGAGAGCCCATTTTAGTGGCCGGTGACCTGGATCAGGTAGTCGTAGAGGTTGGCGTCGGTGGGGATGAGCAGCTTTTTGCGGAGGCGGTAGCGGGAAATCTCGACGCCGCGCAACGAAATATTCATCAATTGGGCGATTTCCTTGGAGGACAGGTTCATGCGGAGATAGGCGCAGAGCTTGAGGTCGGTAGATGTGAGAGAAGGAAAGCGCCCCTTCAAATTGGCCAAAAAATTACTATGCACCTGGTCGAAGTGGATGGAGAAGTGTTCCCAGTCTTCTTCGTTGGACTCGTCGTCGTTGAGCAGGCGGATGACCTTTTTGAACTCCTGGACGCCGACGGGGTTGTCGATGTGGCGTTGGAGACGGACGAGGTCCTCCTTGATGTTGGAGAGGAGCTTGCCGCGCTGGACGAGGTGCATGGTGACGGAAGCCAGCTCTTTATTTTTGAAGTTGACGTCGGTTTCCAGCTTGTCGTTTTTGAGCTGGACGATCTGTTTTTCGTTGGCGTCCAGCTCCAGCTGGTGGAGGTAGCGGAGCCGGTCCTGCTCCTCTTCGTATTTCTGCTGCTGGCGGGCGAATTTCCGGCGCTGGTAGCGGGAAGCGACGTAGAGGGCGCCACAGAACAGGAGGGCGTAGAAAAGATATGCCCAGAGGCTTTGGTACCAGGCGGGCTCCACGGTAAAGGTGTAGGTCGCCGGCTTGGATTCGTTCCCCAGGTTGTTGCGCGCCTTTACCTGGAAGGTATAGGTGCCGGCGGGGAGGTTGGTGTATTCTTTTTCGGTCTTTTTGGTCCAGTCCGACCAGCCCTTGTCAAAACCGGTCAGCTGGTAGCTGTAGGCGATGTTATCCTGTTGTTCGTACAGGGTAGAGGCGTACTCGAAGTGAAAGGAATTCACCTGGTTGGGCAGTTGGATGGGGTCGGAGCCCTGGGCGTCGGTGACGATGTTCCCGTTGCTGAAGTAGCCGCCGAACAACAGGCTGTCCCTCCGGCCCGTCGCCCGCACCTGGCCGATCAGGACGGAAAGCTCGGGTTTGGAGCGCAGGTAACGGGTATAATTCAGGTGAAAAAAACCTTTGTCGAAGTTGATAAAAACGTTCTCGTCATTATAGGGGTACAGGTATTCGAAACCGCCCACCGCCTTACCCGTCAGCTCCGGGAAGTAGATGAGCGAGAAATTGTTGCCATCCGCGGGTTTCCGGTAGTCGACGATACCCACCCTTTCGCTGGAGACGAACCAGATGTTCCCGTTGTCGTCTTCCCGCAGGTAACGGACGCTGTGGCGGTGAAAAACGGGTTCCATGAATTCGGAAAGGACAAACCTGTCGTGCACCGGGTCGTATTCGTAAACGCCCTGCTCCGTGGCGACGACGACGCGGTTCTTGATCCGGTAAACGTAGTTGTTCAGGTCCTTCGGCAACCCATCCTTAGCGGTATATAGCCTGGAAACCAGGCTTTTGTGGTCTGGCGCGAGCTCGATCTTGAAGACGCCCCGGTAGGGGTGGGAGGTCCAGATCCGGTTGTCGTTGTCGATGGCCAGGAAGCGGAGCGATTCGGTCAGCCCGGGTAGCATGGTTCCTTGGTGGAATGTATTGCCTTGGTAATCAAGAAGGTCCAGGCCCAGATAGGTGCCCACGATCACGTGGGGGGAGGGATAGACCGAAGAGACCGGGGCGAACAACCAGCTCCCCACGCCGGGCAGCAGGGGGACCGCCGCGTTCTCGTTGATGGTAAAGGCCCCTTCATGATGCCCCATCAGTAGCCTGCCGTTGACCTCGGAAAGGTTCCAGACCTGACCGTTGGTGCCCTGTACCTTGGAAAAGGCGCCCTTGGAAAAGGTAAGATCGGTCTCGTGCAGGTCCAGCGGAACGCTGTACAAACCGTCGGATGTGCCGATATAAAGCTTCCCCTGGTAGATGCGGGCCGCATACCCGGCCAGCTCGTTGTTCTTGTCGGGGTAGATATAGGTGATGGCCGTATTATAGGCCACAAAGCTGATCCCGTTGTCCATGGCCACCCAGAGGTTGTGCTCCCGGTCCAGGAACAGCGACAGTATGTTGTTGTTCTGGAGACCCTCGGCCCGGGAAAGGGTTTGGATCACCTTTCCGTCCCGGTTGAGGATGACGCAACCCGCGGACGTGCTGCCCAGCGCAAAGGTACTGTCCCCCAGGACGGTACCGCAATAGATGCGGTTGGTGGCAAAAAAGGCGTCCGCCTGGGTATATTTCCGGCTGACCCGGTCCCCGGTCATCAGATACAGCCCGTTCCGCAGGGTGCCGACGAGCAGGGTATCCCTGTTGTAGGGCAAGAGGGTGGTGACCAGCGTATCCGGCCCCCCGAAGGGAATGCGCAGGGGTTGCCAGCTGCCTTCCCGGAAGCGCATCAGACCCTTTGCCTTGTCCTGGGCGAAGATTTCGTCCCCGACATTGTCCATGAACCGCCATTCGGAGGGCGCGGGATATACGGCAATGGTTTGGTCCTTATATAAGAAGATCTTGTTTTCCGCACGGAAAAACACCTCGTCTCCCAGTATGCAGATGTCCCATACGTCCGGGAACTCCCGGTCGGCGGCTGGGATCAGGGATTTCAGGGAGGTATATACCAAGTCCCCGTTGGCTCCGGGGAAAAAATAGCCGAATTCGTCCTGGGCGCCCACATATATGCGACCGGACGGCCCCACGCGGACCGAACGGACGATGGTTTCGTTCGGCATCGAATAGCGGTGCCAGTAGTGGCCGTTAAAAGTGAGCAGGCCGGAGTTGTTGGCAAAGTAAAGAACCCCTTTTTTGTCCTGCTGGATATCCCAGCTTTGGGTCCCGGCCTGGTAAATGTTCTTGGGGTAGTTAATTATTTGGGGTAACCCGATCGTATTTTGACCCCTTACCCCCGAAAAAGGGGAAAATATGATAAGAAAAAGCAGGTAGCTATGTCTCCGGCGCATACAATCGTTTCTAGCGGCAAGCTACGCAAAAAAATATTATGATGTACCATTGTTGTAGTTGATAAGTATTGACAATCAATGAAGTGGTTTTAGATGTTGTGGTGTTGATGTAGCATTATTCTTCCCTTGATGCACATAAACCGATAGGTTTGTTGCTATATTTTTTCCAAGAAAGGGAAAGCTAATTCTTAAACCTTCAATTCATTAAACTGCTTGTGTATGAAAAAAGCGATTGCGTTGTTTTTTCTTACCTGCCTGTGTTCGCTCCCAACCTACCTCTGGGCGCAGACGCTCCAAGTCACCGGAAAAGTGGTCTCCAAGACGTCAGGGTCACCCCTGGCGGGCGCCTCCGTGCGCATCAAGGGCACCGACCAGGGTACGGTAACCGACGCGCAGGGTAAGTTCATTATCAACACCCAACGCGGCAAAACGCTGGTTATCACCTACCTGGGTGAAGAGACCCAGGAAATCAAGGTGGGAGAGGACCTCTCCCCGACGATAGCCCTCGTCGACCGGGCCGGTAACCTGGAGGATGTTGTGGTGGTGGGGTATGGTACCCAAAAGAAAAGCGTGGTCACCGGCGCCATTTCCACGGTGAAATCAAAAGACATCGAGAATATGCCCGTAAGCCGGGTGGACCAGGCCCTGGAAGGCCGGGTCGCCGGCGTAACCGTACAGGCCAGCTCCGGCGCCCCCGGGGCCGCTCCGACGGTCAATATCCGCGGCATCACCTCTATTAACGGCAACACTCCGCTGTATGTCGTGGACGGGACGATCGTCGACGTGGGCGGTTTGGACTACCTGAACCCCGCGGACATCGAAAACATCGAAATCCTCAAGGACGCCGCCTCTACCGCGATCTACGGTTCCCGTGGCGGTCCCGGTGTTGTGCTGGTGACGACCAAGCACGGTAAGTCCGGCCAGGCAACCATCAGCTATTCGGGATCGCTGGGTACCCAGGCGCCCATGCACAAGCTGAGCCTGACCAATGCCGAGCAATACGCCACCCTCCGGAACGAGTCATCCCTGGCCGCCGGAAACGGTATCGTTTTCGCCAACCCCCAGTCCCTGGGCTCGGGCACCGACTGGCAAAGCCAGATCTTCAACAACCACGCCATGGTCCAGAACCATGACCTTTCCTTCAGCGGCGGCAGCGACAAAGGCACGTACTACACCTCCATCGGTTATTACGACCAGCAGGGGATCGTCGCCACCTCGGTCTCCGACTACAAAAGGCTGACCTTCCGGGTCAACACCGAAGCCAACATTCGTCCCTGGTTTAAGATCGGCGAGAATATGGGTTACTCCTACATCCGTTCGATGGGTAGCCCGGCGCCCAACACCGAGTTCGGCGGCCCGCTCAGCGACGCGATCAACCTGGACCCGACAACGCCGTTGATCGAAACCGATCCGACGATCCTGGCGCAACAACCCTACACCGGGGTCGATGCTCCCTATCTCGTCCGCGACGGTCTTGGCCGTCCGTACGGCATCTCCACCCAGGTCGGTCAGGAAATCACGAACCCCGTCGCCTGGGAACAGATCGTACAGGGGAACTACGGGTGGTCCCACAACTTTACCGGGAACGCCTATATCAATGTGCAGCCCATCAAGGGTCTGACCTTTATTTCGAGCTTCAACGTCAAAAAGGCGTTCTACGGTAGCCAGAGCTTTACTCCGCTCTACTTCCTGAACTCCTCGACCAATAACATCACCAATACCTCCTTTTACCGGGATGCGGATCAAAACCTGATCTACAACTGGGACAACACCCTGACCTACACCCACAACTGGGGCGACCATCACCTGTTGGCTGAAATCGGTATCGTAGCCAATGACTACCAGGGTAACTCGGACGTGAACGCCACGTACCAGGGTCTTTCGGTCAACACGTATGGCCAGGCGTCCTTTAACTACAGTCTGCCGCCCGCGCAACGCGTAGGGGGTGGGGGCGACGGCCAGGAAACGCGTTATGCCTCGTATCTGGCCCGCGTTACCTATAACTACGCCGAAAAATACCTCCTGACCGCGAACTTCCGCCGGGACGGTTCCTCCCTCTTCGGTACCAACAACCAGTTCGGTAACTTCCCGGCCCTGTCCGTGGGTTGGGTCCCCTCCAAGGAAAATTTCTGGACCGGGATTTCGAACAGCATCACCTACTTCAAGCTCCGCGGCGGCTACGGTGTCAACGGTAACACCGGCGCCCTGGCCCCGTATGAGTACGAATCCACGATCGGTGGCGGCCGTAACTATGCCTTCGGCCAGGCCGGCAACGTAGCCCTCGGTTACAGCCCCAACGCCCCGGCCAACCCGAACCTGGAATGGGAAAAGAACGGCCAGTGGGACGTTGGCTTTGACGCCACCGTGTACCGCCACTTCACCGTCACCGCCGACTACTTCAATAAATGGACCAGCGGGATGCTGCTGGCGATCCAACAACCCGGTTACAGCGGCGCCGCCGGCAACCCCACCGGGAACGTCGCCAAAATGCAGAACAAAGGCGCCGAACTGGAGCTGGGTTACAACAACAAGGTCGGGGACGTCAACCTGAGCGTCGGCGCCAACCTCACCTATGTACAGAACACGGTCACCAACATCGGTACCAACCAGTTCTTCGCGGGCGCTACCTTCCAGGCCAGCTCCTACGAGATCAGCCGCATCATGGCCGGTCAGCACATGGATGAATTCTATGGGTTCAAGACCATGGGCATCTTCCAGACGCAGGCCGACGTCAACAGCTATGTCGGCAAGAACGGGCCGATCCAGCCCAACGCCAAACCCGGCGACTTCAAGTACGCCGACCTCGACGGCGACGGCACCATCACTTCCTCCGACCGGACCTTCCTGGGTAACCCGATCCCCGACTGGCTGTTTGGCTTCAACGTCAGCGCCAATTACAAGAACTTCGACCTGACGGTCTTCGCCCAGGGCGTGGCCGGGAACAAGATATTCCAGGGCTACCGCCGTCTGGACATCCTCAAGGCCAACTACATGAGCACCGCCATGAATCGTTGGACCGGACCGGGATCGACCAACGACTATCCCCGTCTGATCGACGGCGACCCCAACGGCAACTTCTCCAATCCGTCCGCTTTTTATCTCCAGAACGGCTCGTACCTGAAAATCCGCTCGGTTCGCCTGGGCTACACCCTGGCCAGGAACTTCACGCAGGCCATCGGGTTCCAACGGATTTATGTCTATGTAGCCGGGGACAACCTGCTCACATTCACAAAGTACAATGGATTCGATCCTGAAATCGGCGGCGGCCTGGGTATCGGCACCGGCAACTCCGGCAGCTACGGCGTTGACAACGGCGTGTATCCCACGGCGCGCACTTTCACGGTCGGTTTGAATGTAGGCTTCTAACGATTAAACCAAACAGAGATGAAAAAGAATTATGTTTTGATTGCACTGGCAGGTTTTATAGGGGCAGCTGTCCTGATCACCGCCTGCGGCAAAAAATACCTCACGACGACGCCGGTGGGCGAGTCGCTCCAAAGCAACTATTACACGACGCCGGATCAGATGCTGGCGGCGGTCAACGCCATGTACAACCCGCTGGGTTGGGAAGCGGGCAGCACCGACAATACTTACATCGACAAGCTCGGCGCGCTGAACTCCGGTTCCGATGAATGTTATGCCGGCGGCGGCGGTCCTACCGACATGTCGTTCTGGCAAGTATTCAACACCTACACCATGACCGGCGCCCAGGGTCCCCAGGCCGGTCTTTGGGACCGGAACTATACCGGGATCAACCGCGTCGCGCTGGTGCTGGACAACATGGCCAACATCAAGGGTCTGGACGCCGCCACCGCCGCCCGGTATACCGCCGAGGCACACTTCCTGCGCGCGTATTACTATTTCGACCTGGTGCGTGAGTTCAAGAACATCCCGCTGATCCTGCACACCCTGACGCCCGACGAGGTATTCAGCCAGGTGCAGACGTCACCGGATACCATCTACGCTCAGATCGAGTCCGACCTGAACGCCGCCATCCCCGTACTGCCACCCACCGTGGCCGCGGATGAATTGGGACGCGCCACCAAGGGCGCTGCCCAGGCGCTCCTCGGAAAGGTTATCCTGACGGAAAACAATACGGCGCGCATGGCGGACGCCGCCGCCGCCCTCGAAGCGGTCAACAGCTCGGGTTTGTATTCCCTGCTCCCGAACTTCGCGGATATCTTCAACCCCGCCAACAAGTTCAATGCGGAGTCCATCTTCGAAATCGTCCACAGCGCCGCCGGCGAAGCGGGATGGGGCAGCTGGCCCAACTTCCTCGGGAATGTCTGGGCGCAGATGATTGGACCGCGCAGCTATAGCGGCCCGATCTACTGGTCCGGTGGCTGGAGCTTCAACCCGATCACGCCCAACTTCGAGCAGGCCATGCGTGGCGACCCCCGGTACAACAATACCATCGTCAACGTGGACAGCCTGAAGGCCCTGGGCCAGGCGAACTATACCGCCGGCTATGCCAACACCGGGTTCTTTATCCGGAAGTTCGCTCCCCTGGCGTCGGAAGTTTCCTCCACCGGTCAGCCGGAATTGAACTTCCCCAACGACTATATCGAAATCCGCCTGGCGGACACTTACCTGATGGAAGCCGAAGCCCTGGTACGGGGTGGTGGCGACATGACCAAGGCGCAATCCTACCTGGACCAAGTCCGCGCCCGCGTCGGCCTGCCTTCGGTGCCGGTCACGCTGGACAACATCTACCACGAACGGGAGATGGAGCTGGCCACCGAAGGTCACCGCTGGTTCGACCTCATCCGTACAGGTAAGGCGGCTTCGGTGCTTGCCTTCAAGGGCTTCCAGGCAGGCGTTAACGAGCAGTTGCCGCTGCCCCTGGTAGAACTGAACAATACCAAGCTGAAACAAAACCCCGGTTACAAATAATAATCAAATCATTGCTGTATGAAACCTAACATACTTCTGGGGGCGACCGCCCTCGTCTTCACGGGGTTGATTTCCTGCACCCCGACCAAGGGCCCCAGCGGGCTGGGTCCCTTGCCCAAGGCCGCTTTTACCGTTACCCCGTTGTCTGGGGCGGTCAATCAGTACGTACTGTCGTCCTCTTCCACCGGCGCTTTTGCCTACTACTGGGACCAGGGCGTCGGTACGGGCGCCAAGTCGGGCGGTACCACCGATACGGTATACTACAATAAAGCAGGTACCTATTCCGTGGAGCTGCTGGCCGTCGGCAAAGGCGGTTATGACACCTCCGTCCAGGCGATCACCGTCGCCGCGGACGACCCGGGGATCGACATCCTCCAGGGCAGCGACCTGACCAACGCCTCTGACTGGACGGTGCTCAATACCGGCGGCACGCAGACCCAGTTTACCTTTGGCCCGGGTGGTGTCAACATTTCCAACGGCGCCAGCTCCGGGACCAACGGCGCCATCTACCAGGCCGTCACGGTAAAGGCGAATACGCCGTACACGTTCAACGCCGTCCTGACCGGTACAGGTTGTACCAACACCTGGCTGGAATTCTATATCGGCGCCACGGTGCCGGTGCAGGGTTCGGACTACACCGATAACAAGGTCAATTCGCTGAACACCTGGTCCGGTTGCGGCGTGTCGGCGTTCACCAACCAAAGCATCAATGCCATCGGGTGCTCGGGTACGAACGTCGGCCAGAACGGCGCGATGACCTTCAAAACCGCCGGCACCGTGTACGTCATGATCAAGGCCGGGGTTTCCGGCGGGTCCATGGGTACCGGAGGGGTAACGGTGTCCAGCATCACGCTCAACGAACCCAGTCACTAGGATACAGAGATTAGAAGAACACAACAGTGTCGGGCCCCCGGCCCGGCTTTGAAGAACCATCAGTATATGAAGCAACAGCTTATCCGGTTTTCTGTTTTGTGCGCATGGATGTTCATCGGATACAGCGGGACGGCGTTGACCGGCTGCGGGAAGAAAGGCTCTAGCCCGCAGCCGCCACCCGTCACTCCGCCGGATTCTACCACCAAGACTCCGGTGGCGACGCAGGTAAATTTCTGGCTCACCAACGGTGACCAGTCCGCACTCTTGGCAAAACAGAACGTATCACTCAATTTCAGCGGCACCCCGGGCGCGGGTCCCAGCATCACGGTGGACTCGACCGTCCAGTACCAGTCGATCGACGGCTTTGGCTTCGCCCTCACCGGCGGGAGCGCTGACCTGATCTACCACATGGACCCCACCAGCCGGGCTTCGATCCTGAAAGAGCTGTTTGGCTCGGACAGCACCTCCATCGGCATCAGCTACCTGCGGGTGACGATCGGGGCTTCCGACCTCAGCAGCTCGGTGTATTCCTACGACGACGTAGGTAACGGACAGACAGATACCACATTGTCCAACTTTAACCTGATGGCCGGCGACGTAAACGTCGTACCGGTCCTGCAAATGATCCTCGCGATCAACCCCAACATCAAGATACTGGCCTGTCCCTGGTCTGCTCCGGCCTGGATGAAGACCAACAAAAGCGCCTCCGGCGGCTCGCTGCTGCCCCAGTATTACCAGGTGTACGCGAACTATTTCGTCAAGTACATACAGGCGATGAAGGCCCAGGGGATCCGCATCGACGCGATCACGCCCCAGAACGAGCCCCTGAACGCCAACAACAACCCGGCCATGGTCGTCCAGGCGGTGACCGAGGATACCCTGGTGCGGTTCTACCTGGGACCCACCTTCGCGGCTAACGGCATTACGACCAAGATCATCGTGTGGGACCATAACTGCGATGTCCCGACATACCCGGAGACGATATTCGCGGACACGGCCACCGACAAATACGTGGATGGCTCGGCGTGGCACTTCTACGCGGGCAGCATCACCGCCCTTGGGGTGGTTCACACCGCCTTCCCGAACAAGAACGTGTATTTTACCGAATTCTATACCGCTTCCACGGGTGACTTTGCGGCGGACCTGTCGTATCACCTGAAGAACATCATCATCGGATCCACGCAGAACTGGAGCCGCAACGCCATCGAATGGAACCTGGCCAGCGACCCCAATTACCAGCCGCATACGCCCGGCGGCTGCAGCACCTGCAAGGGAGCGCTGACGATCGGCTCGTCGGTGACCCGGAACGTATCCTATTACATCATCGCACACGCCTCCAAGTTCGTCCTCCCGAATTCCGTACGGATATCTTCCGGTGCCGCGGGCAACCTCAACAACGTGGCCTTCCTGAGACCCGACGGCAAAAAGGTCCTGATCGTGGAGAACGACAACACCAGCGCGCAGACATTCAACATCCAGTTCAACGGCAAATGGGTCTCCACCAGCCTCAACGGCGGATCGGTCGGAACCTATATGTGGTAAACCCTTACGATTATGATCAAACGCAGCATTCCATACCTGATCCTGTTCCTGGCCGCCGCCTGCTCCAAAAAGACCAGTGGGGGCGGCAATGGCGGCGGCGGCGGAAACACGACGACCGTCACCGCCACGGTGTACGGTAATACCATCAGCCGGCCGGACACCAACACACACGTGCGGTTCTTCGTGGACCTCGACGCCAATGCGTCAAAGGACGTCTCCGTCAGCTACACGACCCAGGACAGTACCGCCAAGGCCGGCGTGGACTACACCGCCGTAACCGGTACGCTGACCATAAAGGCAGGCGCCAACCAGGGCTTCGTGGATGTGCCGGTGATGGGGGACAGCCTCCGTCAGTCGCAGCAGGTGTTCCACCTCGTGCTGAGCAACCCGGTCAATTGCACGCTGGGCGCCGCCATGGCGGCCGCGGTGATCAACAACGACGGCACCTATCTGCCGACGGACAATACGGGGTATACGACCCCCGCCAGCTATCAGGGCTATACGCTGACCTGGAGCGACGAGTTCAACACCGGCAACCAGCTCGACCTGACCAGGTGGAATTTCGAGCAGGGGGGCAGCGGCTGGGGCAACCAGGAGCTGGAGAACTACACCAACCGGATCCAGAACTGCTTCCTTTCCCAGGGCAACCTCGTCATCGAGGCCCGGCAGGAAAGCTATGGCGGCAACAACTATACCTCCGCCCGCATCGACACGTACAACAAGGAGAACGTCACGTACGGCCGGATCGACATCCGCGCCAAGCTGCCGGTATCCAAGGGGATGTGGCCTGCGCTCTGGATGCTCGGCACGAGCATCAACAACGGCACGGCCTGGCCCGCCTGCGGGGAATCGGACATCATGGAGCTGGTGGGCAGCGCGCCCAACCAGGTCACCGGTTCGATCCACTGGCTGATGGGCAGCGGCAGCGAAGGCACGTTCAACAACAACTACGACCTGGCTTCCGGTCAGAACTTCTCCCAGGCCTTCCACGTTTTCAGTATGATCTGGACCTCCGACAGCGTGACCTACCTGGTGGACGACCAGCCCTATGTCAAAGCCAGCTACGCGGTCAACGTGACCAGCGGTAACAACCCCTTCAACAGTCCCTTCTTCTTTATATTCAATGTTGCCGTGGGCGGTAACTGGCCCGGGCCTCCCGACGCCACCACCGTTTTCCCGCAGCATATGTTTGTAGACTACGTGAGGGTATTTTCAAAGAACTAAGCAGGATTAATCAAATGCAAGCAACAATCAGACGCCTTATCCTATGGGCAGGACTGGCCGGCCTTTGGGCCGGCCACGTTCGCTGCCAGGGGTTTCTTCGCAGGGATGGAGACCGGATCGTGAATGCCCGTGGACAGGAAGTCATCCTCAGGGGAATCGGGCTAGGGGGATGGATGTTGCAGGAGCCATATATGCTCCAGGTAGCCAGCGTTGCCGTCAACCAGACACAGATCCACGCTCGGATCGCCGACCTCATAGGAGAGGACAAGACCGAAACCTTTTATGCGTCCTGGCGGGCGCACCATACCACCCGGGCGGACATCGATTCGCTGGCTTCCTGGGGGTTCAACGCGGTACGCGTACCGCTGCACTACAACCTGTTTACGCCCCCCATCGATAAGGAGCCTGTTCCGGGTCGGAATACCTGGCTGGCCACGGGTTTTGCCCTCACCGACAGCCTGCTGGCGTGGTGCCGCGACAACCATATTTACCTGATCCTGGACCTCCACGCAGCGCCTGGGGGACAGGGCAACGACCTTTCCATTGCCGACAGGGACAAGACAAAGCCATCCCTGTGGCAGAGCCCGGACAACCAACAAAAAATGGTCGCGCTCTGGCGTAAGCTCGCCGAGCGTTATGGCAACGACCCCTGGATCGGGGGATACGACCTGTTGAACGAAACCAACTGGGGTTTTACCGATCCCTCCGGGGACGAGCACGGGTGCGCCGAAAAAGACAACGGCCAGCTCCGCACCCTGCTGATCCGGACCACCGATACCATCCGCTCGGTGGACTCCCGTCACCTGATCTTTATCGAAGGGAACTGCTGGGCCAACAACTTCCACGGGATGTTCCCGCTTTGGGACAGCAACATGGCGGTGAGCTTCCACAAGTACTGGAACTACAACGACCAGGGCTCGATCCAGGGCATGGTCGACCTCCGCGCCCGGTACAACGTGCCGCTGTGGCTGGGTGAATCGGGTGAAAATTCCAATACCTGGACCACCGACGCCATCGGCCTGGTGGAGCGGAACCATATCAGCTGGACCTGGTGGCCGCTCAAAAAGGCGGGCCTCAACAACCCGCTGGAGTTCCACCTCCCCCAGGGCTGGGCCGCGCTCATGGCCTACTGGCAGGGCAAGGGCGCCAAACCCTCGCCCGAAGAAGCGTACCGGGTCCTGATGCAGCTGGCCCAGGGTACCTCCATCGCCTACAATACGTACCATAAGGACGTCGTGGACGCGATGTTCCGGCAGGTCGGCTCCCCCACCACCGAGCCCTTCGCCGGCGTCGACCTCCGGTCCGGCGTGCGCATCTACGGCGCCAATTACGACCTCGGCCGCAACGGCTATGCCTACTACGACCTCGATACCGCGAACTACCGTACCTCCACCGGTCAAAACATCTCCTGGAACCGGGGCGGCGCGTACCGCAACGACGGCGTCGACATCACCCGTTGCGGCGACAGCCTGTCGATGGGCTACGCCGTCACCAACATCGAAGCCGGGGAATGGCTGCAGTACACCATCCTCGTACCCCGCAGCGGCTACTACACCGTCAGCTACCGCGTCGAGCCCGTAACACCCGACCTCACGCCCGGCCACGGCCCGAAGATCACCCAACCGTCGTCCGCCGATACGCCCAGCGCCGCCGCCGCGGCCTCCGCGACCGCCGGTAACGTGCCCGGCCAGGCGCCCCCCATGCACACCGCGTCAAAAAGCATCGTTTCTTCCGCCGCCTACGCCGCGCCTTCCTGGCAACTCATGGACTACGACCCCGCCAAGGGTGAAGCCCTGCTGGACGCCTCAGGCCTCCCCGCCACCGGCACGGTGCTGGGCTCCGCGCCCGCCCCCTGGGTGTCCACGGAGTCGCATCGTGTATACCTCACGGCAGGGACGCACCACCTGCGCTTTCTCGCGCGCACGGCGGGGTTCAAATTGAGCTATATAATGTTTGAATAAAGCGCCCCTGGAACCACATTCAGGTGCAGGCCCCATGGATCGGCACTATTCATTGCGCAAGCTATCCACCGGCTTCGCCCCCGCCGCGCGCAGCGCCTGGTAGCCGATGGTGGCGAAGGCGATAAAGATCGCGGCAAATGTCGTCAGCGCAAAGATCGTCCATGAGAGGTTGGTTCGGTAGGCGAAGTCCTGCAGCCAGCGGTGCGCCGCCCACCAGCCGACGGGCGAGCCCACGAGGATGGAAATACCCACCAGCTTCATGAAATCGGCGGACAGCAACCCGACGATGCGGGCGGAGCTGGCGCCGAGGACCTTGCGGATGCCGATTTCCTTGGTGCGTTGCTCGGCGCTGAAGGCGGCCAGGCCAAAGAGGCCGAGACAGGAAATAAAGATGGCGATGGCCGTGGCATAGCCGACGATGGCGGCCAGCCGGTTGTCCGCGTCGTAGTGTTTTTGGAATTCCTCGTCCAGGAAGTTGTACTCGAAGGGCTCGTTCGGGTTGACCTGGCGCCAGGTTTTTCGTACGGCTTCGATGACCTGTTGGGTCTTGCCCGGGACGATATGGGCGATGACGTAGTTGTACTCCGGTGCGCTGTTGACAAAGAACGCGACGCTCATGATCGGTACGTGGAGGTCCTCGAAGTGGAAGTCCTTCATCACGCCCACGATCCGCAGCACCTCATTACTGTTGGCATTGTGGAACCCTTTGCCAACGGCGTTTTGCACGGTATAGCCCAGCGCGCGGGCGCCTGTTTCGTTGATGACGACGCCATCCACGCTGTCGTGTACGAATTGGCTGGAAAAGACATGCCCCGCCGCCGCGGTGATGCCGAGCGTCTTCATAAAGTCGAAGTCGACGAAGTTGGTGAGGAAAGGG
Organism: Dinghuibacter sp.; assembly: GCF_035492835.1. NCBI lineage: Bacteria > Pseudomonadati > Bacteroidota > Chitinophagia > Chitinophagales > Chitinophagaceae > Dinghuibacter > Dinghuibacter sp. Next base: position 6,207 of record NZ_DATJIY010000141.1, on the reverse strand, counting down.
CGGTTGTCGGTCGATGCACTCCCGTCGGCATAATAGACGCCGCTCCAGCCTACGTTGCCGGGGTAGAGGAAGGAGCCGCCCACGGACAGCACGCCCGTGGTTTTTTCCAATTCGGCTTTCAACGGCTGATACAGCTTCTTCGAGGGGGAGCTTCGGAGCGGAAGGATTAATTGCTGGTCCTTGGTGAACCCGAGGTCCGCGGTACGCAGGTATTGCATCTGGCGGGCGATGATCGCCGCCGCGACGATGAGCACGATCGAAAGGGCGAACTGGAATACGACCAGCGTCTTGCGCACGGACGTCACCGCGAGCGAATTGGCGATCTTGCCCTTGAGCACCTTGACCGGTTTGAACGAAGACAGGTAAAGCGCCGGGTAGCTGCCCGCGACCAGGCCGGTCAACGCCGCCAGCACGATCGAAGCGGCAAGGCCTATCCACGCCTGTTTCCATTCCAGGACAATGGTCTTGCCGGACAAGGCGTTGAAGCCGGGAAGCAGCGCCCAGGTCAGCAACAGCGCCGCCGCCAGCGCCAGGAAGGCTATCAGGAGGGATTCCCCGAGGAATTGGCGGACCAGCGAGGCTTGTTTCGCTCCCAGGGTCTTGCGGATGCCCACTTCGCCCGACCGTCGGGTAGACCTGGCCGTCGACAGGTTCATGAAGTTGATACAGGCGATCAGCAGGGTGAACAGCGCGATCGAGCCCAGGATGTAGAGATAGGTGACGCTGCCGCCAGGGGTGACGTCACCGAGCTCCATGTTGGCATGCAGATGAATGTCGCGAACCTTGATCAGGAACCGGCTCCGGGTATAGCCTCCTTTCCGCAGGTCTTCGCCTTCGTAGGTATCCTCGTAGGCGGGGAACTGGCGCTCCAAAGCGGCCGGGTTGGTCCCCGGCCTCAATCGGATATAGGTAACGAAGAAATAGTTCGAAGTCGTGCTCTTCCACGTCCTAAGCAGGTTCCCGACCGCTCCCCCGTACATGGACACGAAAAATCGCGCGTCGATGTGCGACGGCTTGTTCATCGGCTTGAATACGCCTGTAATGGTATAATCGTGGTCCCCGTTGAAATTGCTGCTGATGTGGATCACCTTGTTCAGCGCGGGTTCGCCGCCGAACAGCTTGTCCGCGATGTCCTTCGACAACACGATGGAATAAGGACCGCTTACCGCCGTCTCCGGCGTCCCCTCGACAAAATCATATTTGAACAGCTTGAAGAAACCCGAATCCGCCATAAACCCCTTCTCCTCATAAAACGACTTCGCGCTCCCGTCCTTTTGGTAATACTGTATCAGCGTCCGGTTGTCAAGCAGCAACGGGCAGATGCGGGCCGTCGCCTCCACCTGCGGGAAAACCGACTGGAAATTCCCCGCCAGCGTATTCGGGCACCCCTGGAACCGCACGTCCTTGTCCTTCAGGTGCTCGATGGTCCCCACCTGGTACAGGTCGCCCAGGCGGTCATGGTAGTCGTCATAATGCGTCTCGTGCCATATGTACAGGCTGAGCAGCAGACACACCGTTATCCCCACTGACAGACCGGCGATATTGATGACCGAGAACACCCGGTTGCGCTTCAGGTTGCGCCAGGCGATTTTAAAGTAGTTGCGGAGCATGCGGGTTCCGCCTCCAAGGGTATGCCAGCGGTTTTATGTAATGATATACAGCGTTTTACACGCCCGCGCGCCGACCGGACCGTCCGTTTTCGATACGCCGGGCGTCCGAAAGCGCCGCTGGCGACAGGCAAAAAAGAAGGCCCCCGGCAGAAACCAGGGGCCAATACATTAGGGCAAAATACTATATAAAAATAGGTGCGTTGTTGGATGGTTAGGGCGGGTAGCAGACCCTATGGCTTTCACGGGAGTTGGATCATTGGTTTTCAAGGACTTTTGGGATGCTACAACTTGGCATTCACTAGGATTTCGGATAAGTTCTTCAAAAGGGTCGATTGGATTGGGGCGGATACTTGGATTTAACTGGTTTTCAAGGGATACTGCTGGCCTTCAATGGATCTTGGATAACTGGGTTTCGGGATACGGATAAAAAACGAGCGCTTGATTTCTTATAGGATATGGACTGCAGGGTTTTCGGTACGGATCAGTTTTGCCCTAGGATACAGAATGGATGTACTTTCATGGGTTGAATATGAAAGCATATATATAAGAAAACGAAAAATGATCTGGATGGATGCGTCCCACTTGGGAAAAGGCGGAAATTGCCGGAGGAGTGTAAGTAATTTGTTTCATTAGGTAAGAATTTTCGGGTCCGTTAACAATCCGTTATAATATTACGAGTTTATTTTAACATTGGTTTCAATTGGACGTACTTTTTACACCTATAGGCACTATTTTTTCAAAATATTCAAAATATGATCTTTTTGATTAGATAATATTCAAAAAACGAACCGTTAACATACCGCAAAACAAGCGAGATCCCACCTAAAATGCAAAAAAATTGATATGGAATCTCCCTGAAAAAATGACATTTCAGGGAGAAACGCGGTTCAAAAACTGACAGCCCTCGGGGGAGGCGCTACCGGATACCCCCCGGAAATGTTAAAATGGCCGATATAAAACCCCCGACTGACAATGGCACGACATTCGTGGCCAGATAGTTCCAATCTTTTAAAACTAAAAAAAAGATAAAACCATGGCTAAGAATTTAAGCGTAACCCCTTTGCATGACAGGGTGATCGTTCAGCCGGCTCCTGCGGAAGAAAAGACGGCAGGCGGTATCATTATCCCTGACACAGCAAAAGAAAAACCTCAACGTGGCACCGTGATCGCCGCCGGCCCCGGCAAGAAGGACGAGCCGATGAGCGTGAAGTCGGGCGACACCGTCCTGTATGGCAAATACGCCGGTACGGAAATCTCCATCGAAGGCCACGACTACCTGATCATGCGGGAAAGCGACATTTTGGCTATTATCTAATTCATTTCACTAAGAAATCAAAGAACCTAATATGGCAAAGCAGATTTTTTTTGACATAGAAGCCCGCAACCGGATGAAGAAGGGCGTCGATACACTGGCGAATGCGGTGAAGGTCACCCTCGGACCCAAGGGCCGTAACGTCGTTATCGAGAAGAAGTTTGGCGCTCCCTCCGTGACAAAGGACGGTGTTACCGTTGCCAAGGAGATCGAGCTGGAAGACGCTATCGAGAATATGGGCGCGCAGATGCTTAAGGAAGTGGCTTCCAAAACCGCCGACATCGCCGGTGACGGGACCACGACCGCTACCGTGCTCGGTCACGCGATCATCAGCGAAGGCCTGAAGAACGTAGCCGCCGGCGCCAACCCGATGGACCTGAAGCGCGGGATCGACAAGGCCGTTGCCAAGGTCGTCAAGAACCTTGAAAAGCAATCCGAAAAGGTCGGTACCGACAGCGCCAAGATCCAGCAGGTGGCCGCCATCTCCGCCAACAGCGACGAAGTGATCGGGAAGCTGATCGCCGAAGCCTTTGAAAAGGTAGGCAAGGACGGCGTCATCACCGTTGAAGAAGCCCGCGGCACCGACACGACCGTAGACGTCGTCGAAGGTATGCAGTTCGACCGCGGTTACAGCTCCGCCTATTTCGTGACCAACAGCGAAAAGATGGAAGCTGAGCTGGATCACCCCTACATCCTGATCTACGACAAGAAGATCAGCGCGATGAAGGACATCCTGCACATCCTCGAGAAAGTGGCCCAGCAAGGCGCTCCCCTGCTGATCATCTCCGAAGACCTCGAAGGCGAAGCCCTCGCCACGCTGGTCGTCAACAAGCTGCGCGGTACCCTGAAGGTGGCCGCCGTTAAGGCTCCCGGCTTTGGCGACCGCCGCAAGGAAATGCTCCAGGACATCGCCATCCTGACCGCCGGTACGGTGATCAGCGAAGAACAAGGCTACAAGCTGGAGAATGCCGGTCTCGACTACCTCGGCCGCGCCGAACGCGTCGTTATCGACAAGGACAACACGACCATCGTCGGTGGCACCGGTAAGAAAAAGGACATCGAAGCCCGCGTCGGTCAGATCAAGGCCCAGATCGAAGTCACGACTTCCGACTATGATAAGGAAAAGCTCCAGGAACGTCTCGCCAAACTGAGTGGCGGTGTTGCCGTCCTCCAGGTAGGCGCCGTTACCGAAGTGGAAATGAAAGAAAAGAAGGACCGCGTGGACGATGCCCTGCACGCCACCCGCGCCGCCATCGAAGAAGGCATCGTGCCCGGTGGTGGGACCGCCTTTATCCGCGCCATTGAAGCCCTCGACAAGCTCGAAGGCGACAACAACGACGAAACCACCGGTATCAAGATCGTACGCCGCGCCCTGGAAGAGCCCCTGCGCCAGATTGCCGCCAACGCCGGTATCGACGGTTCCATCGTCGTTCAGAAGGTGAAGGAAGGCAAGGGTGACTTCGGCTTCAACGCCCGCACCGAAGGTTACGAAAAGATGCTGAGCGCCGGTATCATCGACCCGACCAAGGTGGCCCGCGTAGCCCTGGAGAACGCCGCGTCCATCGCCGGTATGCTCCTGACCACTGAGGCCGTCATCGCCGACAAACCCGAACCCAAGTCCGCAGGCGCCCCCCATGGTGGCATGCCCGGCGGCGGTATGGGGATGGATTACTAAGATAGATCCTCAGTCATCCATAAGGAGGGTGCCTCACTTAAGTGGGACACCCTCCTTTCATTTAAATAAGTATGAGACGGATTTTTTACGGCTGATTAATTTGCACTCCGTACAAATACGTATTTTCAATTGGGGCGGCGAAATCCCGGAAATTAGTTTCTATATTGTTTCTAACAATACATATATGAAACAGCTATTAGCATTTGTTTGCCTTGCCGCCATTGCCGTTGCCGGTTGTAAAAAAAATACCGCGCTGAACGGATCTGCGCTTCCTTCAAATACGTTTGGTTATTTGATGACGGATCCATGGGACTCGGCCGCAAATACCGATAATCCGGCCGATTCCGCGGGATTCATTCACAATATAGCCCTCCAATACGTCGATTCCATGACAACGGCTTCCGGGTCGGGGCTTCGCTCTTACGACACTGCCATCACCTTCCTAAGGAGGTACTGGGGCAGCGCTTTCGATACCACCGCGTTCAAGTCGGAAGATTCCTATACCAATGTGCAAAACCAGTGGTCCCTGGTGAATGCAGGGCAATATTCACTCGTCATCTCAGGAATGAGTTATTCCAGCGCCGTTAAAACAAAACTAAGCGCTTTGGTGGTCACTATGGAGGACACTACGCATTTACCCGCGTCGTTGCCATATGATAGTATCAAATCCAAGATCGTTGCCTGGGAACATCAGGTGGACACCAGCACCACTTTCACCGCTACCGAGAAAGGATACCTCTTTGCTCACTCATCTATTGCCCGGTACAGTTTGTATTATTGGTACGGTGATTTCCAAAAACAGTGGAACGCCATGACACCTGCCCAGCAGAACGCCACCACCAAGGCGCACAAATGGTGGCAATGGCTCATTATCGGGGTCGCAGACGGCCTGGGTTATGCGGCAGGAGCCACCGGAACTGCTGGAACGCCTTTAGGAGGGATAACGGGGGCCGTTGCGCTGAGCGGACTGGCGAACACGTTGGTTAACTGATTAATTTCAGTGCGCTGGAACGACGTGGACCCTCCGTCCAAAAAAATCCTGTAGCGAGTCGCGGACCCTGGTCGTATCCGTTAGGGGCCGGGAAAACTGCATCAAAATAGACAGGTGCGTCGAGTCATGCGTCTCCAGGACTACATTGTGGCCCCATTTCTTGAGGGAATCCACGCGGCGCTGGGCCTTGACGGGATCATTAAAATTCTGGATGAGGATATTGAAAGTGACCGGTCCGGAAGGTCCGGTAACGGCGGTGGCCGGTGCGACGGGCGCCGTTACGGGCGCCTTCAGGGTATCCGTGACCGTGGAGGTATCCTTCTTGGCCGCGGGGGAATCGGACGATTCCACCGGTTGTATCTGGCTGGTCGTATCGGTCGCCTGTCCGGTTTTGTGCTGGGTGGCGATATGGTAGATGCCCCAACCGACCAGGATGAGCACCAGGATGATGGCCACGATCAACAACGTCCTGCGCCCAGAGGCGGGGTTGCCCGGCGCCCCGGGGGTATCCTCGGCGCTGAACATTTCTTCCTCGCTGGTAGCGACCCTTTCCCGGAATTGTCCTTCTTTTTCCAGGCGGACGGGGATAAAGGGACCGGGCGTAAAATCAAGGTGCGTC
>NZ_DATJIY010000140.1:0-18971 GCF_035492835.1 Dinghuibacter sp. | reverse complement strand
CGGCGCGCGTGCCAGGGCATTGTTGGCGAGGTAGTCGGTGGTCACCACCAGGGGTACGTCCCCGTAGAGGTTGGTGAGGTAGAAGTAACAAAGCGCCCGCATGAAGTACGCCTCACCCATCCATTGGTTCCGGTACTGGAGACCGGAGGATTGCGGGATGTACTGGATGGCCTGGTTGATCGCATACAACTGCTGGTAGAGGGTCGACCAGGTGGCGGTCACGCCGCCCGTGGTGCTGGATACCTGGTCGGTGTACAACGCCTGGTAGCTGGGGACGATGTAGTAGCTCGCAAGCTCGTCCCCGTATACACCGGTGAGATAGCCGACGGAGCCGTTCCCGTCGAAAACACCGTCGCTGAGCAGGCCGCCGTAGATGCCGTTTAACGAGGAGGCCGAGGCGGCGTCGGTGCCAAAGGCGGATTGCGCGGCAATGGAGTTGACGGGCAGGGGAACCTGCAGGTATTTTTTGCAACCGGCGAGGGCCAGCAGCGCCCCGCTGCCGCACCAGAAGATATATTTGGATAGTGTCGTCATACATCAGAATTATAAGGTGATCGTCAATCCGCCGGTCAGTACGCGCAGCGGCGGCATGTGGCCGGCGCTCATGTTCTCGGGGTCAAGGCTCCCGTACTTAGACACCGTAAGCAGGTTCTGCCCGGATACATAAACCTTGATCGTGGTGAGCCGCGCCTTTTGGGCTATCTGCCGCGGCAGCACGTAAGAGAGACTCAGGTTCTGCAACCGCGCGTAGGTCGCGTTGCTAAAGGCGCCGGTACTATTTACAAAATTGAGCTGGTCGAGAAAACCCTCGAAACCGGCAGAGGCCTTGGGCACGGTGGCTTTGTCGCCGGGTTTCATCCAGCGTTTGGCGGCCAGGTCTTCTGGGTAATTGGTATTGAACATACCCAGGGAGTAAGTCTGCCATCCCAGGTAGGTAGGGCCCACCTTGTCGGTGACCGATACCAGGAAGTCCATGCTGAAATTCTTGTAGGTAAAGGAATTCCAAATGCCGCCGAACCACTTTGGGGACATGTCCACGAACCCCGTTTTGTCGGTGGCCGGGTTGAGCTGCGTCGGGCTGAAAAAGGGCTCGTATTCGCCCTTGACGCCCGCGGCGTTGGTGTAGTTGTACACCCCCTTTTGGGGATCGATCCCGGCGAAATTGTACAGCTTGACCCCGGTGATGGGTTTACCGACGATATAGTTATAGTTGGTCGTCAGGTTCTCGATGCCCGGGTAGGCGAGCAATTTTGAGTGCGGCATCGTGAAATTGATCCGGGTGTTCCAGGTAAAATCCTTTGTCCGGAGATTGCGCGTGGTGAGCGTGGCCTCCAGGCCGTCGGTGCGGATGCGGGCCGGGGAATTGATAAAAAAACTCGTGAAGCCGGTGATGCTGGCCAGCGGCTGGGAGGTCAGCTGGTCACCCACGTGGTCGAGGTAGTATTCCAGTTCCAGGTTGACGGCCCCGTTGAACAGGTCGACGCTCAGACCCGCTTCGCCGTTGTGGTCCGTCTCCCAGTGGAGGTAGGGATTGGAAAGGTTGTTGGGCGTGGCGCCGCTGCCGCCGCCATACGACGGGGAATAGACCGAATAGGTGCTGATGTACGAATAGGGCGATACGCCGCTGGCGCCTTCCAGACCGTAGCTGCCCTCCAGCTTCAGGAAGTCGACCGTGCGTTTAAGCCCGCGGAACCAGGGCTCCTCGCTGATGATCCAGCCACCGCCGACGGAGCCGAAGTTACCGAACTGGTGGTCGGGCCCGAAGACCGAGCTCCCATCCCGGCGGCCGGCGAGGTTCAGGATGTATTTGTCCGCCCAGATGAGCTTCAGGTTGGCGAATCCGCCGATATACCGGCTGGGTGTCTGGTTGTAGACGCTGTTGGTATTGGCGCCAGAGGCGGGGTCCTTGAGCAGCTCGTCGTTTACGAATCCATAGCCGTAGATGCTCATCGTCTCGGTCTGCTGGTTACGGAGACTCCCGCCCACGATGGCCAGCAGGTTGAGTTTTTTAAAGAGCGTCCGGTTGTATTGGATGCGCGGGTCGGCGCTGAGCGTGGCGATGTTGTAGTGCCGCACCATGCTGGCGGTGGAGGACGCGAAGTTGCTTTGCGGGTTGAACACAGAGCTGGGCTGGCCGTTGAACTCCCGGGCAAACAGGTAGCTGTAGCCGCCCGATGCGATGATGCTCAAACCCTTGAGGGGCATGATCGTGAGGATGGCGTTCGCCAGCAAATTATTGGTATTGTTGGAATACGACGAATTCAGGATGCTCAGCGCGTTGGCGCCCGTCGACCAGTTCAATTGGCCGTTGGGCAAATAGTACGACGGGGCATCGGGGGCCTGTAGTACCCCGCTGGTTCCGGTAAAGTCGATCAGGACGCGGTCGTCGATGTTGTTGTTGAAACTGCCCGATACCGCCAGCGTGACCTTCCGGTCGTTGGTATTGGCGTTGAGACCGAGGTCCACCCCACCCGACCGCACATTGCCCTTGCTGATCTGGATGTTGCCGACTTCGTTGTAGTGGGCACCGATCATAAAATTCGCGTTCGCGCTGCCACCGCTGTACCGGGCGGTGACCTTGGTGGTGGGCGCGTGTCCCCCCAGGAAATATTTTTGCCAGTTGACGCTGCGCGTGGTGTCCCACGTGCCGTTTAGATCGAGGTCGGCGTTGCCGGGTTGCGTACCGTCGTTGGCAAAGGCATTGTGCCGGACGGCGAGGTATTGCTGCGTATTCATCAGCTTCGGGGAGGTCCCCAGCTCGGTGACTCCCTGGTATACGGTGGCGGTGAGCGTGGGTTTACCCGCCCTGGCCCTTTTGGTGGTGATCAGGATGACCCCGAAGGCGCCCCTGGATCCATAGATGGCCGTGGCGTCGGCTCCCTTCAGGACGTTGATCGATTCGATCGTTTCCGGGTCCAGGTAGTTCAGCGCGTTGCCGAATTCCTGCGGCTGGACGCCGCCATAGACGCCGTTGCTCATGGGCAGGGTCGTGTTGGCGGGGTATTCGACCCCATCCACGATGTACAACGGCTGCCCGCCGGACCCCGGTGTAATGGTCGTGCCGTTCCCGCCGGTACCCGTGAGGGTATTGACGCTGCGGATCTGTACGCGGAAGGCCCCGTTGGTGACGCCGGTTTGCTGGGTCACGAACATCCCCGCGACCCGGCCCTGGAGCGCCTCCAGCACATTGTCCACGGGGTTGCGCGCGATCTCGTCGGAGGTCACGGTGGTGATGTCCCCGGTGTTGTACCGTTTGGACGTCGTGGAATACGCGGTCATTTGGATTTCATCCAGGTCGTTGATCTGTTGCTGCATCGTAACGACCAGCTCCGTTCCCGGTTGCGGGAGCGGGCGCCGTTGCCGGGCGAAACCGACGCTCGTGAAAACGAACACCGGTTTCCTTTCCAGTGCGCTACCGGCCAGCGCACAGATAAAAGTTCCGTCGGCGCTGGTCGTCCACCCATACGCCGTTCCCTCGAGCGCAATGCTCACCCCCGCCAGCGGCCGTCCTTCCCTGTCGAATACCTTGCCCCGAATCAGCCGCGCTCCGGTGGGAGCCGCTGCCCCGGTCTGGGGCGCGGGCTCCGCTTTGGGCTTGATCACTACGGTCTTTTGTATAATCGAATAGGACAAGGGTTCGTGCGCCAGACACAGGTCGAGGGCCTCCTGGATGGTGGCGTGACGGATGTCCACGGTCACGGCCGGCAATGTCCGGATGAGCTCCACCTTATAGAAGAAGGTGTAACCGCTTTGCTTTTCGAGCTGGGTAAAGACGCTTTCCAGGCTCGCATTTTTTACGGAAAGGTTGATCACCTGGCTCCTGGCCGCGGCGGCGCATAGGAGTAACAGGAGCATCATGCTGACATGTCTCATACGTTGGGGTAGCTTTGATGGTGGTAAAACCGGCCGTGGGCCCTTATTTCAAGTAGATTTTCTTCCCTGCTATCGTAAACTCGATCCCGCCTATAGCCAATATCTGGAGCACTTGTGACGCATTGACGTTGCGCGGTATCTTGCCGCGGAAGTGGTCGTCGGGGAGCTTGCCCTCGTAGACCACGTCCACGTCATACCAGCGGCCGATCTCGCGCATCACCGTGCCGATGTCCGCATCGTCGAACTGGAACATGCCGTTCTTCCAGGCCATGACTTCGGCGGTGTCGATGTTGTTCATTATGTGTACTTTTCCGTCGGCGCCTACCGTGCTTTGCTCGCCTGGCTGTAGCGGGGTATTGTTCACCTTGACCTTGCCCTGGAGCAGTGTGGTTCTTATAGCCGATTCGTTCGTATAGGCGTTGACGTTGAAGTGCGTTCCCAGGACGTCGATAGTCTGGCCGAGACAGTGTACGGTGAACGGCTTGGCGTCCTTTGCCACTTCGAAGTAAGCTTCGCCGGTAAGGTCGACGGACCGGACGCCGCCGGTAAACGTCACCGGGTACTTGAGGGAGCTCGCGGCGTTGAGCCAGACTTTCGTTCCGTCGGACAGCGTGACGGCATAGGTGCCCCCATTGGGCGTCAGGATCGTATTGTAGGCAGTTTCGACCGTCGTGGGGGCGCCTTCATACACAAGCTCTCCCTTGCCGCTTTTTTGCACCGCTATCCCCCCCTGCGTCGCCAGCAGACCCTGGTGGGCGCTGTCGAGGGTGATGGCCTGGCCGCCGCCCAGGATGAGCGTGGCCTTGTTGCCGCCGGGGAGCGCGTCGTGTGCCATGGGGGGCGTCGCAGGAGGGGTACGGTGGATGTATCGGAGGTAAGCGACGGTGCTTAAGAGCAGAACGGTGGCTGCGGCGGCGAGCGCAAGGCGCAGGCGGCGAACGGCCGCGGGCGCCGCGTTTTTGCCGAAGGCCTCGCGTTGCAGGCGGTCCAGCATGCGTTCGCGGACGTCGTCGATCCCGGCGGGGTCGTCGGCGGGCCACTCCACCTCCGTCGCGCCGGCCGACCGGTACCAGTCATGCAGCGCAGCGGTCTCATCCGGGGTGGCGGAGCCATCCAGGTATTTTTGGAGTATGTTATGGAGTCGGTCCTGGTCCATGTCGCAAGTATTTCGGGGCGGCGAGCCCGTATCGATTCATTGGCGGCGGGTCGCGTTCTGATATATTGTACCCGTAACCGGCGTTTATCCCTTAGCCGGCTCAGAAAAAAATCGCTTGCAGGCTGTGGCGGAGCGTGCGGAGCGCTTTGGTGATGTGGGATTCGACGGTTTTGGGGGAGATCTGCATGCGTTCGGCGATCTCGACGAGCGACAGCTGCTCACCGCGGCTGTAGCGGTAGACGAGGCGGCACTTTTCGGGGAGGCTTTCGATGACACCGTCGAGGTAGTCCTTCAGGAAGCGGGCTTCGATCATTTCCTCGTCGCGTGAGTCGGCTTCGATCAGCGGCATACGCGCGCGGATTTCGGAGCGGCGCCGTTCCTTGAGCAGGGCCTTGAAAACGGAGAATTTCACGGCGGTGCCCAGATAGGCGCCGAGGGAATCGATGCGGACGTCCGTCCGCTGACGCCACAGACGAAGCAGGACGTCGTGGACGATTTCCTCGGCGGCCTCCTTGTTGCGGGTATAGGCGTACCCGACCCCAAGGAGCCGTTCCCAATAGCGGCGGTAGATTTCCGTAAAAGCGGTTTCCTGGCCCTCCCTGAGCAGGGCCAGCAGCGCTTGATCGGAAAGATTGTGTACAGCAGCCATTGTATCCTCGTGCTATCGTAAAAATACGTCGATTTCTCAAAATTGCCGGAAGTTGGACCCGCCGGCCATCATTATAAGTACCCCTGAAAGGTCGCGGACCCCGAGTCCGGGTCAAAATTATTGTGTAAATTTAGGATACCAAATCCACCCTTATGAAAGCGGTCCCTCTCGTTTACGGATTCGCGCTCTTCATATGTTCGTTCTTCCTTTGTCTGCCTTCGCGTGGCCAGACGAAATATTTTGTTACCCAAACGGGAACCGGCGCCGGGGTGGGGTCCTGGGCCAGCGCAGCCGGAGCGGCGCAACTGCAGGGCATCCTGGCCGGCGCCGCCAGCGGGGATACCATTTGGATCGCTATGGGTGTGTATCATCCGACCGCCTACCCGGCCGGTAGTACGGGGGGCGCTACCAACCGCGATTTTGCCTTTACGATCGCCAGCGGCGTGGCCGTTTATGGCGGGTTTGTGGGTACGGAGACCTTTCTTACCGACCGCACGGCGGGTCATACCACGTCATTTTCGGGAGACATCGGGACGGCAGGCTACCTGCCGGACGATTGCTACCACGTGCTCGTCGGCACGGGTCTGGCTGCCACGACGCTTCTGGATGACATAAAGATCGATTCGGGCTACGCCAACGGCACGGGCTCGATCTCCTTGGGGGGACAGGCGTTCGGCCGGACCCTGGGCGGGGGGATTTTTATGATCGCCGCGGAACCGACGCTGTCGAACTGCACCATCGCGAACAATCAGGCCAACGGCGAAGGCGGGGGTCTGTACCTGTCCAACTGCACCGCCCTTTTGATAAAGGGCTGCGCGTTTTCCGGCAACACGGCCTTGTCCAACGGGGGCGCGGTCTCCAAGGAAACCGCGTCGCCGGTGACCTTCGATTCCTGCACGTTTACGGGCAACTGGTCGTTTGTCGCGGCGGGGATCAGCGGCGGAGGCGGTATCTACTCCGCGGGTGGTTCGGGTGACTTGATAGAGGGGTGTCTGTTTTCTGCCGACAAAGCCTTCAACGCCTATGGCGGAGCGGTATTCTATAATGGGACCGGCGCTTTGACGATGACGCGGACGACCCTCACGGGGAACACCGCGTCTTCCTTTGGCGGCGGGCTGGCCAACGTGGGCGGGGCGGGCTTCGACATCACGCATTGTAATTTTAGCGCCAACACCTCCGCCTGGGGCGGCGGCGTGTATTCCAGCGGCACGGGCGGTACCTATGCCTGGGACACGCTCCAGGGCAACACCGCGACGTCGACCAACGGCGCGGGCGGGGGCGGATTCTACAACGACGCGGCCAACCCGGTGGTGTCGCACTGTCTTTTTCAAAACAATACCACCGGCGGTGGCAATGGCGCGGGGCAATACGACAACGGGGCGGCCGCGCCCATCGACAGCAATACGGTTTTCCAGTCCAACAGCGCCCAGGGCAACTCCGCTAACGGCGGCGGCTATTACCACGCCGGCGGCGCCGGTCTTTTCCTGAACTGCGTCTTTGTCGACAACAGCGCTTCCGGGGACGGCGGCGGCTATTACAACAACAGCGTGCAACCCGTGGAGAGCTGCACGTTTTACCACAACACCGCGGGGACGACCGGCGGGGGGGTATACGATGAAGGCGGGGAGCAGGCCAAATACTACAACAACATGCTGTGGGGCAACACCCCCAACAGCTTTGGCCTGGGCGGCGGCTCGACGGCCCAGTTCACGCTGCTCTATAATGACTTTCCCGAATCCGGCAGCTACGCGGGCTCGACGGTCGTGGGCAACCTGGCGCAGGCGCCGACCTTCTACGACGCCAGCAGCTATGCCGGCCCGGACGGTCAATGGGGAACGATCGACGATGGGCTCCACCTGGCGTCGCCCTCCGGTACGGGCGGGACCGATGCGGTGCCCCCGGCCGGCAGCTTCGGCTCGGTGGGTTGGCCCGCTGACGACATCGCCGATGCCGCGCGGCCCGATGCGGGCGCGAACCTCGCGGACATGGGCGCGTATGAGGGCACGGTGATCCCGCTGGCGCTGTCGCTGGTGCAATTCTATGCGGATGGTTTGGGCGTGTTACACTGGTCGGTGGCGGCCCCGGCGGCCAGCTTCGTGTTGACGCGGTCTTCCGATGGATGGGCGTTCTCGCCGGTGGCGTCGTTGGGTGGCAGCGTTATGTCGTATGCGGATACGTCTGTGGCCCCGGTGTTCTATTACAAGCTGGAGGTTATGCTGGCGGATGGGAGCACGCAGTGGAGCGGGGTCGTGACGGTGCGGCGGGGCCCGGGGCTTGCGCAGTTGCGACCGAACCCGGTCGTATCATCGGCGACGCTGTATGTGCCGGCGCCGGGGAATGCGAACATATTCGACGCATCGGGGCGGCTACTGCGCGTGCTGTCGTTGGCGACGGGAAATAACCCGTTGTCTTTCGCGGGTCTCGCGCCGGGGACGTATTTTCTCGAACTCGACGTCGTAAACGGACTGCGACAGGTGATACCCTTCGTCAAAGAATAGCGGGCACGCCCGTAGCCAGGCTTCGATCCTCATCCGGGTTCTATAATAGCAGCGGGAACATAGCTAGATTTAGGGAACCAAATCCATCCCTATGAAAGCAGTCCAACTCGTTTGCGGGCTTGCGTTCTTCTTATATCTGCCGTCCCTGGGCCAGACAAAACATTTCGTCAAACAAACCGCCGCCGGAACCGGCACCGGGCTAGGCTCCTGGGCGAACGCCGCGGGGGCGGCGCAATTGCAGGGTATCCTCGCGGCGGCCGCCAGCGGGGATACCGTGTGGATCGCCGCGGGGGTGTACTACCCTACCGCCTATCCAGCGGGGAGCACCGGCGGGGCGACGAACCGGGACTTTGCCTTTGCGCTGACCAACGGCGTTGCGGTGTACGGGGGTTTTGCCGGGACGGAAAGCTTTTTGTCGCAGCGCAACGTGGCCACGCACGTTACGTCGCTCTCCGGCGACATCGGGACCGCGGGGAACGTCACGGACAACTGCTACCACGTCATCGCCACCTACAATATGTCCAACACCGCCATCCTGGACGGCGTCAAGATCGACTCGGGGGAGGCGAACGGGACGGGGTCGATCACCATCGGCGGGCAGGCGTTCAGCCGGGCGACTGGGGCCGGGATCTGCGCGATGAAATCCCAGCCGATACTGGCGAACTGCACCTTTATCGCCAACCAGGCTGGCGGAGAGGGCGGCGCGCTCTACCTGGGCAATTGCAACGCGTTCCCCGTTACCAGCTGCGCGTTTACGTCGAACACGGCGCAGGGCAACGGGGGCGCGATCTCCAAGGAGACGTCTTCGCCGGTGACCTTTAGCGGGTGTACGTTCACGGGGAACTATTCCTTTGTCGCGGCGGGGACCACCGGCGGAGGCGCGATCTATTCCAACAGCGGCTCGGGGGATGTGATACATAACTGCGTTTTTACGGGCAACCACGCCGTCAATGCCTACGGAGGCGCGTTCTTCTTTAACGGCACGAGCACCCTCACGATGTCCTATACGACACTCACGCAGAATGTCGCTGCCACTTACGGAGGCGGTATGGCCAATACCGGGGGGACCTCTTTTACGATCACGCACTGCAATTTCAACAACAACAACGCGTCCATGGGCGGCGGGATCTACTCCAGCGGCGGCTCGTGTCTGTACGCCTACGACACGATCGCCAACAACACGTCGACGTCGACCACCGGGGCCGGCGGGGGCGGGTTTTATAACGACGCCACCAACCCGGTCATTTCCCACTGCCTGATACGCGCCAACGTCACCAACGGCGGCAACGGGGCCGGTCAATACGACAACGGGGGCGCCTCGCCGCAGGACAGCAATACGGTTTTCCAGGCGAACATCGCGGGCGGGAGCGCGTCCAACGGCGGCGGGTATTACCACACGGCGGGGACGGGTTTCTTTGTGAACTGCGTCTTTGTCGACAACCGCTGCGCGGTGGACGGGGGCGGGTATTACAACAACAGCACCCAGCCGGTGGAGAACTGCACCTTTTACAACAACACGGCGGGCAGCTCCGGGGGCGGGTTCTATGACGTCGGGGGCGAAGGCGTGAAGTTCTACAACAACATGCTCTGGAACAACAACCCCGACAATTTCTATACGAGCTCCACGGCGTCGCTCAAGCTCAAATACAACGACTTCCCCGAGGCCGCCCTCTATCCCGCCGGCGGGAGCGTCGTGGGGAATATCGCGCAGACGCCGACCTTTTATAACTCGGGGAACTATGCCGGCCCGGACGGTCAGTGGGGCACCATCGACGACGGGCTCCACCTGAACTCGGCCGCGGGCACCGGCGGGGCGGACGGCGTGCCCCCCAACGGCACCAACGGGTCTTATGGCTGGGTCACGGACGACATCGCGGAGGCCGTGCGGCCGGATGCGGGCGCCAACGCGGCGGACATCGGGGCGTATGAAGGGGCGGTGATCCCGCTGGCGCTGTCGTTGTTGCAATTTTATGAGGATGAGTCGAATGTGCTCCACTGGGCGGTGGCTTCTCCTGTGTCGGGGTTTGTGTTGACGCGGTCTTACGATGGGGTGGCGTTTGCGCCCCTCGTTTCCCTGGACAGCGACGTGATGTCTTACGCGGATACTGCTGCCGCGCCGTTGCTTTATTACAGGCTGGAGGTTCTTTTTGCCGATGGGAGCGCGGAATGGAGCGGTGTGGTAGTCGTCCGACGGTCTGCCTTATCCGTGGCCCTGCGGCCGAACCCGGTGGGGTCTTCGGCGGTGCTCTATGCTTCAGCGCCGGCGTCGCTTCAAGGGTCGCTCGTGGACGCGTCCGGGAGGGTGGTCAGGACGTTCCAGCTGACGGTGACAGCGGGGGATAACTTGTTGCAGCTTACGGGTCTCGCGCCGGGGGTATATTTCCTCGAGCTTACGGCTACAAACGGATGGAGGCGGGTCCTACCTCTGGTGAAAGGGTAGTGCCCGCCTCCGTTGGCCTCTCATGAGGTCCAGAGTCCTTACGGCTACACGGCCGTGCACGTTATCGGCAGGTTAAACAGGCTGCCAATGCGTTATTGCCAACCACCCCCAAGGGAGCGGTAGAGTTCTACTTCCTGCGACAGTTGCTGCCGCTTGATGCTTGCATAATCCAACTCCGACGACAGCAGGTTCCCTTGCGCCGTGATCACCTCCAGGTAGTTCGCGAGCCCGCTCTTGAAGAGCAGCTGCGCGTGACCGACGGCGTTGCGCAGCGTACCCAGCCGCGAGGAGGCGATGCGCTCCTGGTCCTGGAGATCGGTGTAGCTGGTCAGCGCGTTGGAGACCTCGCCAACGGCGCCCAGGACGGTCTGGCGGAAGACGATCACGTTTTGTTCGCGGGCGATCTTGGCTTCCTCGAACTGGGTCTTGCGCGCGCGGCCCTGGAGGATCGGTTCGACAAGGGTTCCGCCCAACAAACCGAACAGGGAATTGGGGACGGAAAACCAGTTGCTGGCCTTGAAGGCGTCCAGGCCGCCACCGGCGGTGATGGTCAGGATCGGGTACATATTCGCTTGGGCGGCGCCCACCTGGGCGTTGGCGGCGACAAGTCCCATTTCGGCGGCGCGCACGTCGGGACGGCGGCTGACCAATGCAGCCGGGACGCCGGCGCTGAGCGTGGCGGGCGCGGTGACCGTGCGGATGTCCGACTGGCGCGGGATCGCCGTACCGGGCTGCGATGCGGTCAGGATGTGCAGCGCGTTCTCCTGGAGCGTGATGCTCTGCTGGAGCTGGGGCACCAGGATGGCCGCGGCCTGGCGTTGCGCCTCGGCTTGTTCGACGGCCAGCTGGGTGACGTCGCCGGCGTCCTTCTGAAGCTTGGTCATGCTCAGGATGCTGTCGCCCAGGGCTACGCTGTGACGGGCGATGTCAAGCTGGGCGTCCAGCATCAGGAGGTTGTAATACCCTTGCGCGACGTCGGCAACCAGCGCGGTCTGGACAGCGCGGGCGGCCTCG
Organism: Dinghuibacter sp.; assembly: GCF_035492835.1. Lineage (NCBI taxonomy): Bacteria > Pseudomonadati > Bacteroidota > Chitinophagia > Chitinophagales > Chitinophagaceae > Dinghuibacter > Dinghuibacter sp. Next base: position 7,341 of record NZ_DATJIY010000140.1, on the reverse strand, counting down.
GTTGTCTGGAGATAGGTGGCCAGCGCGGCTTCTTTTTGCCGGCGGATACGGCCCCAGATATCGGCTTCCCAGGAGATGTTCGCCGTTATGTTATAATCCTCGAGGTGGTCTTTGCCGAGGAACGCCTGATCGCTCAGACCGTTCAACGTGTTTTTGCCATAGACGCTCGTGTTGGCGCCGACCCCGATCGAGGCAGCCGGCAGGAAGGCAGCCTTCGCCCGCCGGACCTCCTGACCGGACGTGGCTATCCGGGTCAGGGCGGTCTGCAGGTCGTAGTTGTTCTTCACGGCACTATCGATCAGCTGCTTGAGCAGTGGGTCGGTGTAAAACTCAGCCCACGCGGTGGAAGCGATGCTGAGGGTATCCCCGGTAGCTACCCCCGCGTAGGAGGCCGGCAGGGGTAAGGAAGGCCGCTCGTAGTTACGTCCAACCCTGCAGGCGCCCAACGGGAGCAGAACCAGGAGTATAAGGCTATATCGGTTCATAGTTATTATTCGATTACGGGTGAATACTCAGCGGTAACGACCTTGCGGGTCGACACCTTTTCCTGGAGGTATTGGAACATCACGAACAACACCGGGATGATGAACACCCCGAGTATGACGCCGGTCAGCATCCCGCCTACCGCGCCGGTACCGATCGAACGGTTCCCCATGGCGGAAGCGCCCTGGGCCCGCAGCAGGGGCAGCAGCCCCACGATAAAGGCAAAGGAGGTCATCAGGATGGGCCGGAGCCGCAGCTGGGCGGCTTCCAGGGCCGAAGCGACGAGCTTCATCCCCGCCCGCCGGCGCTGAACCGCGTATTCCACGATCAGGATGGCGTTCTTGGCGAGCAACCCGATGAGCATGATGAGGCTCACCTGTACATAGATGTTGTTGTCGATGCCCATCATCTTGATAAAGGCGAAGGTTCCGAAGACGCCCACCGGTATCGACAGCACGACCGCCAGCGGCAGGATGTAGCTTTCGTATTGGGCGGACAGCAGGAAGTAGACGAAGATCAGGCTGAGGATGAAGATGAAGACCATCTGCGAGCCCGCCTTGACTTCTTCCCGCGTCATGCCGGTCCATTCGGTGGCATAGCCGCGGGGCAGCACCTGCTGGGCAGTTTCCTCGATGGCCTTGATGGCATCACCCGTACTATACCCTGGCTTGGGCACCCCGTTGATGGTAACGGCGTTGTAGAGGTTGTTGCGGGTCACGGTCTCGGGACCGTAGACGCGCTTCAGCGACACCAGCTGGTTTACCGGTACCATGTTCCCCTGGTCGTTCTTGACGTATATGCCTTCCATGGACGTGGGATCCGCCCTGTATTGTACGTCGGCCTGGGCCATCACGCGGTAGTACTTGCCAAAACGGTTGAAGTCGTCGACAAAGGAGCTACCGTAGTAGGTCTGTAGCGTCTGCAACAGGTCGCTGATGTTCACGTTGAGCTGTTTGGCCTTGGCGTCGTCCACCTGGATCTCGTACTGGGGGTTTCCCGAGGCGAAGGTGGTGAACGCGTAGGCGATCTCTTTGCGCTGCATCAGCGCGCCGATGAACTGGTACGCGGTCTGACCCAGCTTGTCGAGGGAACCGTTGTTCTGGTCCTGTAGCATGAACTCGAAACCGGCCACGTTCCCGAAACCCTGGATGGTAGGGAAGGTGAAGAAGAAGGCGTGCGCGTCCTTGACCTGCATCGCCACCTTCATGGTGAGCTCGCCGGACACCGCCTCCATATCCTTGACCGGGCCGCGTTCGTCGCGGGGTTTCATGCGGATAAAGCCCGCGCCATAGGGCGCCGCGTTGGCGTTGGTGATGAAGTTCAGGCCCTCGATGGTGTAGTGCTTGTCGGTGACCGGGTCGTTGTTGACGATGTTGGATATCTCGTCGAGCGCTTTGTGCGTCTGCGCCAGCGAGCTGCCCGGAGGCGTGGTCGCAGCATAGAGCACGAAACCCTGGTCCTCGGTGGGAATGAACCCCGACGGGGTGCGCTGCATCATCCAATAGGTGATCCCGGCGATGACGACGAGCAGGCCGATGGCGATCCAGCGCTGCTTGAAGAGGAATTTCAGGCTGCCGAGGTATTTATTGGTCATGGCCGTGAAGCCAGCGTTGAAGGCGGTGAAGAACCTTCCGGCGATCCCTTTCCTTTCCCCGTGCGTGTTCTTCAGGAACAGCGCGCAGAGCGCAGGGCTCAACGTCAAGGCGTTGACCGCGGAGATGAGGATGGCGATTGCCAGGGTAAAGGCGAACTGCCGGTAAAATACGCCCGCCGGACCCTGCATAAAGCCCACGGGGACGAATACCGCCGCCATCACCAGGGTGATCGATATGATGGCGCCCGATATCTCGTTCATCGAGGTAACCGTCGCTTCCCGCGCGGGGAGTCCCGTTCGTTCCATCTTCGAGTGGACGGCCTCCACCACTACGATGGCGTCGTCCACCACGATCCCGATGGCGAGCACCAGGGCGAAGAGGGTCAGCAGGTTGATGGTGAAGCCGAAGAGCTGGAGGAAGAAGAAGGTGCCCACGATGGCCACCGGCACGGCAATCGCGGGGATCAGCGTGGACCGGAAGTCCTGCAGGAAGAGGAAGACCACGAGGAATACCAGGACGAAGGCCTCGATCAGGGTGTGCTTGACCTGGTCGATCGACGCGTCCAGGAACTCCTTGGAGTTGAACATGATCGACGTATGGATCCCGCGGGGCAATTCACTGTCGAATTTCTTGACCAGTTTCTGGGCTTCCGTAAGGATGTCGTTGGCGTTCGAACCAGCTGTCTGGAATACCGCGAAACCGGTGGTCGGGTGACCGTTGAGCTTGCTGTTCGACGCATAGGAGTACGAACCGAATTCCACCCGGGCCACGTCCTTGAGGCGGATCACCGACCCGTCCGGGTTCGCGCGGATGACGATGTTCTCATAGTCCGCGTTGTTGTTGAGCTTGCCCTTGTATTTGAGGACGTACTCGAAGATCTGGGAAGAGCTTTGTCCAAAACGGCCAGGGGCCACCTCGAGGCTTTGTTCCTTGATGGCGTTGGTGACGTCCATGGGCGACAGGTTGTAGGACGCCAGGCGGTCGGGCTTCAGCCATATCCGCATGGAATAGTCCTTGGCGCCGAAGATCTGGGCGTCGCCCACGCCGGGGATACGCTGGACCTTGGGGATCAGGTTGATCTTGACATAGTTCTGAAGGAACGTTTCGTCATAGGCGCTGTCCGTGGAAGAAACGGCCACGAACATGATGATGCTGTTCTGCTGCTTCTGCGTGGAGATACCCGTCTGGGTGACCTCCGTGGGAAGCTGGCTCGTGGCCTTGGAGACGCGGTTCTGTACATTCACCGAGGCGATGTCCGGGTTGGTCCCCTGCTTGAAGTAGACCGACAGCGTCATCGAGCCGTCGTTGGAGGAGTTGGAGGTCATGTAGGTCATGTTCTCCACCCCGTTGATGGCTTCTTCCAAAGGCGTCGCCACCGAGCGCGCCACGACTTCCGCGTTCGCCCCGGGGTAGGTCGCCGAAACGACCACGCAGGGCGGCGCGATATCCGGGAACAGCGTGATCGGCAGGGAAAACACCGACAATATCCCCAGTAAGAGCAATATGATAGACACGACCGTTGATAACACCGGTCTTTCAATAAATCGTCTGAGCATGTTTATTCAGTTTACTGCAGTGGACTTGCTTTTATTAGACTATCCAGCTTGATGGGCTGGGGTACGATCACCGCGCCGTCCTTCAGACGGTCCAGGCCGGTGTATACGAGCTTGTCGCCGTCCTTGATGCCACCGGATACCAGGTAGTAGTTGCCGCTGCGGCCGCTCACGGTCAGGGGGCGCATGGCCACCTTGTTGGAGTCGCCGACCGCGAAGACCATCACCTTGTCCTGCATTTCGAAGGTCGATTCCTGCGGGACGATCAAGCTGCTGGCTTGAGCCCCGGGCATCTTGATCTTTCCCGTGTTACCGGAACGCAGCAGTCCATTGGGGTTGGGGAACTTTACGCGGAAGGGGATCGAGCCGAGGGTGCGGTCGAACTGGCCTTCTACGGTTTCAACCGTACCTTTCTGGCCATAGGTGGTCCCGTCGGCCAGGATAAGCTCCACCGGGGGGATCTGCTTGATCTTTTCCTCCACCGTGGCGCCCTTGTAGCGGCTCTTGAAGTCGAGGAACTGCTTTTCGCTCATCGAGAAATACGCGTACACGTCGGCCACTTCGGAAAGGACCGTCAGGGCCTGCGCGTCGTTCCTGCCGACAAGGCTGCCAGTCTTGTACGGGATCCTGCCGAGATAGCCGTCGATGGGCGCGTACACCGTGGTGTAGCCGACGTTGATCTCCGCGTTGCGGACCATCGCTTCAGCTTGCGCCACGTTGGCCTTGGCGGCGTCGTTGGCGGCCTGCGCGGTCTTCAGCTGTACGTCGCTCACGACGCCGTTCTGTACGAGCGGAGCCAGCTTGCTGACGTTGATCTCCGCGGTTTCCTCCGCGGCTTTTGCCGACAGCAGGTTGGCCTTGGCGTTGTCCAGCTGGGAGGAGTAGACCCTTTGGTCTATCTGGAAAAGGGGTTGTCCCTTGTGTACGAAGGCGCCTTCGTCCTGGTAGATCTTATCGAGGTAGCCGTCCACTTGCGGGCGTATCTCCACGTTGCGGATCCCTTCCAGGGAAGCCGTGTACTCATCTGCGGTGGCCGCGTCCGCGGAGTGCACTTCGAACACCGGCAGCGCCTGAGGAGGCATGGCCGGCATGCCGTTGCTGGCCACCGAATCTGTACAACCCGACAGGAAGACTGCTGCTATGAAAAGCCCTCCTATGATGGTCATCCAGTTCTTCATTCGCTTAATTACGAGCATGGTTTTGATGTTTTAACGTTGTTATATTATTTACCGCTGTTAAATTATCTAGAAAAAAAAGGGGGGATCGTTTTTGTTAACAGCCGCCCCTGATGTCGGTGATGATGGCCCGGAGCGCATCCTTTAGGATGGAGCGGTTCACTTCGAGGCTAAGGGTTCCTTTACGAATTATATTCAGAGAGATTAACCCGTGCACTACCGCCCAAAAAGTATAAAACCGGCGGCAGGGGTCTTCATGGGGATTTTTGCTTTGGGCGATCAGCGCGGCGAGCGATTCATCCAGCAGCTCGACCGTGTGCTCGGCGTCCCGGATCTCGGCTTCCAGCTGGCAACAGTCCACGTCCACTCCATACATCAGCTGGTAATACGCCTGGTGTTCGAAGGCGAAGTCCCAGTAGGCCATCCACATCGCTTCCAGTTGCTCCGCGGGGTCGTCGTGCCGTCCCCTCGCCTCTTTGACCTTACAGCTCAGGATACGGAATCCCTGGGTGGTCAGCTCTTTCAAAATGGCTTCCTTGTTCTCGAAGTAGCCATATATAATCGGCGCCGTATATTCAATTGCGTCGGCGATCTTCCGCATCGACAAAGCGTGCCAGCCTTCTTCCTTCACTATCTGCCAGGAGGCCTCCAGAATCCTACACCGCACTTCCTCCTTCAACCGTTGTTTGCGCTCCAGGGTGCCCATCGTTTACGCGTATTAAATTTTTTAACGCCGTTAAAATTTCATGGGCCAAAATTAGGAACAATTTCGTTTTAACAAAATCTTTTTTCGAAAGAATTTATTCCAGGGCTTTCTTTGATTTGAAAATCAACTTTTTATATAATTCCTCCCAGCCATGTTGGGTAAAGTCGATGGACTGCTGGAGGGCGCGCGGGCTATTGGGGTCCTGGTTGACGGTGACGACGAGGCCCTTTGGGGGGTCTGTGACCAGGAATTGGCCACCCCAGCCGAGGCCGTAGGTCAGGGAGTCGTTTTCGTACGTGTAATGATAGTAGCAAAGGGCGTAGCGGGAGCCCTGGAAGCCCCAGGGCGTGGGATAGGTTTGCGTGGGGTGGACGATCTGGTCGATCCAGGCTTTGGGGACGACCTGGCGATGCTCGAATTCGCCTTGGGTCAGGAGGAGGGTACCGATCCGGTTCATGTCGTCGGTCGTTAGGTGCAGGCTGAGCAGACCGCACCCATCGTAGTAACCGTCTTTCATCTTATCCCATTGGACATTTTTGATGTGTAACGGCCCGAATAGGTACGCCTGGGCGAAAGCCAGCGTGCTCTGGCGGGTTGCCTTGGTAAGGATGGCGCTCAGCAGGTGCGTGGCGGCGTTGTTGTAGTGAAAAACGGCGCCCGGATCGCTGAGCATCGGTTGGTCGAGGACGTATTTTGTCTGATCGTCCAGCTTCAGGTAGTCAGGTATACCGTTCGGGGTCTCCAGGTTTTCGTGCCAGAGTCCGGAGGCCTGGTTCATGATGTCGCGTATTTTTATACGGCGCTTCCGGGGGTCGCTGTCGTTGTTCAGCTCCGGGAAGTAGGTGGTTATGGGTTCGTCGATCGAAGGGATGTATTTCTTGCCGATGGCGATGCCGATGAGCAGGGAGACGACGCTCTTGGTGAGCGATTGGTTGTTGCACAGCGCGGTGTCCGGGTGGCCATTGAAGGAATGGGCATATATTACGCGGCCGTTCCGGGTGGCGACGATGCGGTAGAGACCGGTGGTGTCGGTGCGCTGTGTTCTGATCGTGTCGATGGGCTGTGTTCTGGCGGCGCCTATGACTGCGGCGAGCATCAGTAGTTGAAACATTTTATATCTTTTTTATGGATACATCTGCCCTTCGTACTTTTTACAAACGCGACCTCGACAGGTTATACGCCGAGATCGAATCCTATCGCTCCGAGGAGGCGCTCTGGCGCGTCTCCGGCAATATCGCGAATTCCGCCGGGAATCTGTGCATGCACCTGGTCGGGAACCTCAACACGTATATCGGCGCGCGGCTCGGCGGCAGCGGCTATGTCCGCGACCGGCCCTTCGAATTCGCCGGTAAAGGGATACCGCGTGCGACGCTGCTGGCGCAGGTGCGCGAGGTCGCCGCCGTCGTGGACGCCACGCTGGCGGGGCTGGGCGACCTGGACGCGGAATATCCCGGGGAGGTGAGCGACGGGCGCGTGAGCGTTGGGTATTTCCTCACGCATTTAGCGATACACCTCGGTTACCACCTCGGTCAGATCAATTATCACCGTCGGTTGCTGGACGTCTGAGCGGGCGGGGGCGCTTACCGGGTCGCCTAGTGGCCGGGCCACTTCGCGAGGTAGTCTTTGGCGAGCTCTCGGCAGGCCTCGAAGTCGCCGCGGGTCATCGAGACGCAGTGCTTGTTCAATTCCTTACGCAGGCTTTGCATGTCGGCGGCCATCTGGGGGTTCGATCCGAATTCGGCGTCGATGTTCTTGCGGGTGAATTCCTTGAGCTGGCCGTCGAGGCTGCGGGCGTACATAAAGATGCCGTCGATGGTGTTGGAGCCGTT
>NZ_DATJIY010000139.1:0-55544 GCF_035492835.1 Dinghuibacter sp. | reverse complement strand
CCATAGTCGATATTGGTGAGCGTATCGACCGGCAACAGCTCCCAGCGGATCGTTCCATCCCCGTTGAGGTCCTGGTTGAGCGACACCTCCTCCGCCTCCGTCACCACCACCGCGTATCCCACATTCACCAGGTCGTCGATCATTTCCTGCCACTCGAAGTTGTTGACGAGGTTTTTCGCGCTGCCGCCGGTACCATGACAGAGATACACGATCCCCTTTTGGCTTGCCGGAAAATAGTAGTACACGTTCTTGAGGATGTTCACCCCCCGGATTTGCTCATACTTGAGCGAAAAGGAGACCAGCGACGCCTTGGTGGCAGTCAGCGTCACGTTGGTCGAAGGCATGACAAAGCTGTTGTGCCACTCGCCGGCGTTTTCCAACAATGCGCCGTACCCGGTCCACGCGCCAAACACGCTGTCCGCTGGATTGGCAGTGGACCACACGTTAACGGTGTCGCCGATCTTGTAGGTGCCACCGCCATAGCCGTTGATGACGGTCACGGTGGCGCTGTCGGTGGAGCCCGCGGGCCCCGGAGGCGCGCTTTTTTTGGAACAGGCGCAGAGCAGCGCCAGGAGAGGTAGAGTCAGTTTCTTCATAGAGACTCTATTAACGAAAAAACACGAAAAATAGTATATAAAAATGCCGCCCCCCGGAGGGAGCGGCAGTATCAAAACCTGAACCAACTGAGAAATGTTTATGGCTGCCACCAGACCTTGGTGGTGGAGATGTTTTGGCCACCCATTTTGGTAAGCTGCGCCTCAAAATTATCCTTATTGTTCACGCTTTCGTCCTGCGGATACGTCAACCGGAAGAAATTCGCGAGCGCCGCAGACGGTTGGGCCGCCGGGTCCATCGGCGTATTGCTGGTACGCCGCCAAAGATTGTAGGCCAGCCAGGGTTGGCGGAAAAAGCTCAGCCATTCCTGGGCATATATCTTCGCCACCGCGTCGCTCGCCGACCCGGTGAACGCTACCTTCGGATTAGCCAGCAGGGTGTTCATTTGGGTAGTGCCGGGCGTCGGTGGCGCTACTGGCGCCCATTGAGCCGTTGTATTATTGGTATTGTCCGCGACGTTATACCAGAAATTGACAGAGGAGGTAATACCTGCCTGATATTCGGTATTGGCTGTGGTCAGGCTTTGCGTAACACCCAGGCCGCGGGCATAGGCTTCCGCTTTGAGGAAATGCACTTCGGCTTCGGACATTATAACCTCCGGAATATAGTACTCGTCCCTGACCAGGAACCAATTGAACGGCGAATAAATACAATTATTCTTCAAGGATGAGTCGGTCGCAGACTGGTAGGCGTTCACGGCATCCCCCGTGCTTACCCCTATGGTATAAGGGTTAAACTTCCCGGAGCCGTTCGTTTCTGTAAACAGCCAGGCACGGGGATCGAAGATCTGGGAAGGATTGGTCCCGTCCGCCACCAGATTCCACATGGTACTGCTGATACGGACAAAACCGGTACCGCCCGAAGAAAAACTCCACCATCTGCCCGCCAGATCGAGGCCACCCAGTCTGGTTGGCCAGATGCCCACGTCCTCGCCCGCGCCGATCAGTGGCGCGCTGCCGGAAATGGCGTCCGCGATGATCGGCGTCGCCGTGGCCGGATCCTTTTCCACCATCTGCATCGCATAGCGCAACCGCAGTGAATTGGCAAATTTCAACCACATGCTCATGTCACCGCCAAAAAAAGTGTCATAAATCCCCAGCGAATCGTAGTGATTGCCCGCGGAGGTCATTGGGCTGGTATTTGTATTGATATTCTTGACAGCCCAGGTCAGGTCCGTCATTAAGGAATCATAGATCACCTGTTGGGCGTCATAGGCCGGATGATAATCTGCTGCATCATTCAAGTAGGCATATCCCGCCTTAAAATATGGAATGTCGCCAAATTGGTCGGTGATCCGGAACGTCTTATACGCCCGTAGGATGTATAAAATGGCCTGGACATTACTTTCCGCCTGTTGATCCGGTTTTGCATTTATATACTGCTGGATCAGCCGCATATTTTGCAACGCGGAATAATAATCGGCCCAGATACCATTGATGCCATTTTCCAGCACATAGCCCGACACACTCGTTTCGGCGGCCAGCTGGGTACATTCGTAGTAATAGTCGTTATGCATAGACGCCTGTTCGGTCCAGTTCAGCACCAGGGTACCGATCACCGAGTTCATCAAGGGCGGTATGGATGTCACCGTGGTGGCGTTGTGCGTGGTGTTGAGCTCCGTGAACTTTTTCGTACAGGCGGACAACAATCCGAAACCGACCATCAGGTATATCGATATTTTTATCTTCTGAGTCATCTTGCAATTTGTTTTGTGTTAGAAGGACAATCTTACCTGAGCGCCGAAAGAACGGGTACCGGGCAGTGAAGCGAATTCGATACCTTGAGCATTACCCGCGCCGTTCATCCCTTCAGGGTTGATACGGTCCGGCAACGAACTGTAGATATAGAAAAGGTCGCGACCAACCAGCGAAACCGTGGCTCCCTGGAAGGCATGAGTCCGGCGGACGATCCGGCTTGGGATGGCGTAGCTGACGGACAGTTCCCGGAACTTGTACCAGGTGTCGTTGAGTACCCCCGTGCTGTGGACCCACTGGCTGTTGTTGGGACCGCTGCTCCAAACACCATATTGCATGTATTTGTAATAGTAGTGTACTACGGTCGTGTTCTGCGTACCGTCGCTGTAGTAACCCGGCAGGATGACGCCCCACTTGGTGGCAGTGCCGTCGGGTGTGGTATAAGCCAGGCCACCGCCATCACGTTCCTTCAAAGTCTCCGGCGCCAGACCTTGCTGCATCATCGAGGCATAGGTACCGGACCACATTTGACCACCGATCTTCCAATCGATCAAGGTACTGATCGAGAAACCGCCACCGAAGGTGAAGGTATTGGTCATGCCTCCCCTCCACTTAGGCTGGGCATTGCCGATCGGTACGATCGAGGACGTCGCCTGGTAAAGCGTCCCTTTCATCTGCTGAGCTGTCGCAGCGTCCACGTAAGGATAGTTGGCTTGTATATCTTGCGCGCTCTGCAGCAAACGTTGGTGCGATTTGGGATCATAGACATAGTCATACCCCATGATGGCGCCGAATTCCTTGCCTACAACGGCGGAGATATAGGTTCCACTGGCGCCCCAGATGTTATTCATGTCGTAACGGTCGACCCCGCTCGTCAGGTACAACAGTTTGTTGAAGTTCTTCGACATGTTGACGCTGATATCCCAGGTGAAGTGCCTGGTCTTGACAGGGGTAGCGCGAACGATGGCTTCTATGCCGGAGTTTTGCAACGCCCCGGTACTGATGACGGTACTGGTCGCCCCCGACGATTGCGGTATGGATACCGGCAAAACCTGGTCTACGGATTTGCCATGGTAATAACGTACATCTAAATTGATGCGGTTATCCAGGGCGCCCAATACCACGCCGAAATCCGCCGTAGTGTTGACTTGCGGCTTATAATTAACAGCCGGTATGGACTGCGGAAGGCTGGTGGTCGGCGCGCCCGCGAATGTGCCGCTGGTGAACGTCTGGTTGATCTGGTAAGGCGCTACGTCCAAGGCGCCTTGCGCCCATGCGGCCCGCAGTTTCCCGAAGCTCAGCCACGACGGATGCCAGTTGAGGGCGTCAGTAAATATCCAGCTGGCCGACGCCGAAGGGAAGAAATAGGACCAGTCATTGGACGGAAGCGTCGAAGACCAGTCGTTCCGTGCGGTTATATCCAGGTAAAGGTAGCTCTTATAGGAAAGGTTGAGGAAGCCGTACAAAGAGTTCAATTTTTTGTCCAGCCATTGCTCCGACGGAATCTGGCCCGGTTGCGTCGTACCGATATAGTTCCCCAGGAAAGACAGCCCGCTGTAGTCGTATTGACGACCATTGGTGGTACCGGAGATACCGTACAACGAGCGCTTATAGGCCGTTCCACCTACGGAGAATTTGGCGTTCAGCCCGGACGAGCGGATGTTATCCTTATGCAAGGTAACCAGCCAATCGTAGTTGCTGGCTACGTCTCTCGTCAGGCCGTTTGCGTAGGTGCCCCCGAGCGTACCCGTAGGGTCCGTCGCCGCATTGATCGTCTCATCCTGGTTGTTATTCGCGTCGATCGAAGCCCTGAACATGAAATTCAGGAAGCTGGTTGCATCGTAATTGACCTGGGCAGTCCCGATGAGCTTGTTCCTGGTCACCCATTCATTGTTCATATACGTGTTCCAGTATACATATTGGGCACTCCCGTTTCCAAACCATGGGATTTCCACACCATTTACGGTATACTTATTCTGCGAGCCATCCGGCAGCTGATAGTTGCCGTTGTCCGCCTTCCCGCGGTAATCGCGTCCGTAGGCGTAAATCAGGTTGGACTGGTAGCTGCCTGCCTCGTTGTTACCCAACTGCGGCGCGTTGTGGTACATATTGGTGATGTACGCCACGTTGAACACCACATTGACCTTTTGTGTGAGCTTGGCGGTTGCTCCGAGGTTAAACGTATTTTGATTGTAGCCGGAATTGGGGATGATGGAGGTATTGTCCAGGCGGGTGTACGACGCGCGTAGCGTTCCGAATTCGTTACCCCCGGAGACGGAGACGTTGTGTGTCGTCTGGTAGCCGTTGCGATAGTATTCTTTGATATTATTCGGCTGGGGATTGTCCGGCCGCTCGACACCATCCCACCACTTGATCATCGTGCCGTCCATTTTGTGACCCCAGGACACGCCGGTACCCGGCCAGCTGACCTGGTTCCAGGTATCGATGCCATAGGGACCGGTGCCGGTCTTCTGATCGACGAACAACTGGGTCCATCCGTCGGTAAGGATGGGATTTCCGCTGCCGTCGGTTTGATACTGGGGGGCGTTGAGCGACACCATGCCGCCGGCCCCGTATTCATTCTGCATCTTGATATACCGATAGGGCTGGACGACCTTCCCGGTAAAATTATAATCGACACCCAGACCTTGGCGGCGGGTTCCCTTTTTGGTCGTAATTAGAATTACACCATTGGCTCCGCGACCACCATAAAGCGCAGCGGCAGCGGGCCCCTTCAGCACCGACATATCCTCGATGTCTTCGGGGTTCATGAGGTTGATCGCACTACCCCAGTCTTTCGGCTGGGTGACATCGTCCGCGGCAGAACTGAAAGAATTGTCCATGGGCATACCGTCGACGACGATCAGCGGCTGGTTGTCTCCATTGATGGAGTTGTTCCCTCCAATAATGATCCTGGTGCTGCCGCCGTCAACCCCATTGGACTGGGTAATATTGACGCCGGCCATTTTGCCTTCCAAGGCGTTAACGACATTAGGCGCATTGGACTTGGTCAACTCCCCGCCGCCGATCTGCTCCTCGGAAAAACCAATGGATCGCGTGCTGCGTTTGATACCGAGGGCGGTCACAACGACTTCGCCAATCTCGCTTTTGCCTTCTTCCATTTTAACCGCGATTTCCGTCTCTTTCCCGACTATAGTCTTGGCGTTGGCATAACCCACTTCCGAAATGATCAGGACATCCCCTTCCTTGGCGTCGATTTCAAAGCGACCTTGCACATCCGTTACGGTTCCGCGCTTTGTCCCCTGGACCATGACGTTGGCCCCCGCTACCGGCGCCCCGTTCTTATCGGTGACGATCCCTTTCAAAAGCGGTTTTTGGAATACGGATGGATCATATGGCGCCCGCACCTCCACTTTTTTCAATATTATTTGGTCGTTTACTACCTCATAACGGATACTCAACGGATTCAACAGCCCGTTCAGCACATTCTTGAGGTCTTCATTTTTGGCTTCTACGTCCACACGCCCCTGGCCGGCCACCAACCGGCTGTCGTAGGTGAACTTCACTCCCGCGGCCTGTTCGATATTATGGAGCACTCTTTTGAGCGTCTGCCCCGTTTCGGAAAGCGATATCCGGCGCTCGAGGATACCCTGCCCACTCCCCGCGGATGCACTCAGGGCGAAACCTCCCACCAGCAGCAATTGAAACAGACTCATTCTCATAAGCAATCTACATGTTAGGTGGTACTTTGTACAATTGTTCATAACTTTAATCAGGTTGTTGTAGTGACAAATAGGAAATACAATGACCTTCTCTCCTGTTTATGCCTTCCGGGGTCCAATCTGTCGGGCATAAGGAGAGTCAAAACCTGGTGGCGGTTTCCGCCATCAGTTTTTTTTGGGGTATACTAAGGGGATGAATTTGGATAGACAGGCATAAGCAACTCGATTTTGATTACGTTTTGGTTTATGGTGCGCAGTGACCGCCTTCGACGATAATGGAGTCGCCTTCGGTGTGGTAGCTGGCATTGATGGCCACGCAGATAATGGATAATTTGTCGTCCAACGTCTCTTCCTCCAGCGAGGTCGTGAGGCGGCAAGCACTTAGGCTTTCCTTGTTGTATTGTATATGAATATGATACCGTTCTTCTAATTTCTGCAGGATGTCCGTGACCGGTATGTCGTCAAAGACGAGGGGTTCGGTCTTTTCTACCGGTGGTATCAATTGCTCGTCCGCTTTGGACTGGAAGGAAAGGCTGTTTCCCTTCTTATGGAAAACCGCCTCCTGGTGGGGCAGGAGCACGCAAAAGGCCGGCTGGCCGTTGTCGAAGTCCTCTTGTTTGTACACGGATACCTTGCCGGTCCGCACGACTACATGCTCATCTTCCTGTTCCGGGTTATCGATTACCCGGAAGCTGGTGCCAAGCACTCGTGTAACGAGGCCTCCGGAGTGCACCAGGAATGGACGGCGGGCATCCCGGGCGATGTCGAAGAACGCATTCCCTTCCAGCGTCACTTCTCTGCTCATCGGGCTTAAAAAGCGTGCATATGACAGGGTGCTCCCGGGCTCCAGGGTAATGACACTGCCATCCACGAGGTATACCCGTTGGGGTTTTCCGGTAGTGTTGTTGTAGGTCAATATGGAATTGCCCGAAGGCGCAAGGTTGGCGATCGCCGGGGCAACCGGGTTGTCGGATTTGGACCGCTGGCCGGCGTACCAAAGGAGCCCGGCGGAAACCACGAGTACCGTAAGTGTCGCCGCGACCGCCCACCAGGGGGAGCGGGCCTTGGACTGGAAGAGCCGGTTGACGGCCTCAGCCTGCATTTCCGCTTGCACGCTTTTCCAAATGTCCTCGGTGATCATTTCCCGGCGCAGGGCTGAACGGCCGGTGAGTGAGGAGGACCGCTGGAGACGGCTCAGGATGTCCCTGGCCTGGGCTACCGTTCGCGCCCGGTCCTGGTCGTTACCGACCCACGCCTTCCAGTGGCGGTCGGAGATCGCATTGGGATGCAGCACCCAATGGACGAAGGTCTCGTTTTCGAGCAGTGACCAGCAGTCTTTCTCATGCATATACTTATATATGACGAGGCCGCACGGCTTATACTCGTTTGTGACGGACTTTTTTTAAGTTTTTTTTAACTGTGGCCCAGAAGGGCCACAAAAACAGCCCATATGATCGGAAGGATGGGCTCCCGGATATATTGCCGGATGGTTTGCAGGCTGCGGTGGATGAGGTTGGCGGCCGACTGGTATTGAAGGTTCATCAGGGACGCGATCTCCTGGTTGGAAAAACCCTGGAAAAACCGGAGGTGAATGATTTCCTGCTGGCGTTTGGGGAGTTTTTCGATCGCCTCGTGCAGGTATCGGGCGGTAAGGTGTTCCTGCTCCTCGTTGAGCAGCCGGCTCTCCACCGATTCTTCCCAAGGGTTGGCCCCGTCGATCGGGACGGCGCTGGCGGTTTGCTGATGATAACGGATCATCTTATACCTCAAGGCCTTGAAGAGATAGAACTTTACGCTGTCCGTTACGCTCAGGCGCTCCCTGGACCGCCAGATCTCGATGAACAGGTCTTGTACTATGTCTTTCAGGGCGTCTTCACCCATCCCCATTTTTTCGCCGTAGTGTAACAGGTCTCCTACGTATTTCCGGTAGAGCGCTTCAAAAGCATCCTCTTTCCCCTGCTTCATCAGCAGCCAGAGCGCAGCGTCGTCCTGGTGTGGGATAAGAGATGGCATGCAGTTAATTTACTAAACTTTGATGCAATATCCGATTATTCTGTTTATTCTACTGCACATCCAAATTATAAGGCCATAGCCTTATATTTGCTATTTATAAGATCACAGCCTTATATTGACTCATTATAAGCTTATAACCTTATATTTGTTACAAAAATGGAAACCAAGGCCGCCGTTCTGACCGGAGATATCGTCCAATCCTCCCACTTGGGGATGGAAGTGCGGGAGCAGCTGCCCGACGCTCTTTACGGCGTATTCGGCAGGCTACGGCACATTATACCTTCCTTCGAGGCGGAACAATACCGGGGGGACAGCTTCCAGGCTATCATCACAGACCGGCCCGAAGCATCGCTCAAGGCCCTGATGTTTATCTATACTGAACTTCATCTTCAACAATACGGTGTCCGAATCTCCCTTGGACTGGGGACGGTCTCCTTCGATAGCGGTAGCATCGTCACTTCCGACGGAAGCGCCTTCCAGCGATCCGGCCCCGCCCTGGACGAACTCAAAAAGAAAAACCGGCGCCTCGCCATCGTCGGTCCTTCGGACTCCTTCAACCAGGAATGGAACGTCCACGCCCTATCGTTGGACTATCTCCTGGAGCGTTGGACGCGTCCCCAGGCCGAGGCCGTGCTGGGGCAACTGGAGGGGTTGACCCAGGAGGAGACCGCCCGACGGCTCCACATCAAACAACCTGCCGTCCAGCAACGCCTCCAGGCGGTAGGCTGGCCCGTAATGGAGGCTATCCTGGAAAGATTTGTACCTTCCATACATGGTACTCTTTTTTAAATGGATCTGCGCGCACCTGCTGGGTGATTTTACGTTCCAGTCCAGGAAAATGGTGGAGCACAAGCGACTCTACAAAGCCCGGTCAGGCTACCTGTATCTGCATGTGGGTATCCACGCTTTTTTGATCTATCTCTTCACCGGCTGGTGGACCTGCTGGCCCCTTCCCCTGGCCGTGGGCGTCAGCCATTTCGTCATCGACCTTTGGAAACTCTACCGGAAGGACACCCTCTTCTACTTCCTGATCGACCAGGCCCTCCACATACTCGTCCTGGTTGGCCTCTGGTGGTACTTCCAGCCGCCCCTGCGTGACGAGCTGATGTCGCGGGTCCGGACTATCGTCGAAACCCCCTCCTTCTGGCTCGTGCTTTCCGCCTACATTTTCACTATATGGCCCTGCGCCCTCCTGCTGGGCTACCTGACCCGACGCTGGAGGGACATGATCCCCAACCATAGCAGCAGCATGGGCGAGGCCGGCCGCTGGATTGGCATTTTTGAGCGGCTGCTCGTGCTCACCTTTATCCTGGTGGGGCACTACGAGGGGATTGGCTTCCTGATCGCCGCCAAATCGATCCTGCGCTTTGGCGAAATAAAAGGCGCTGACAGCCGGGCCGAAACCGAATACATCCTCATCGGGACCCTCATGAGTTTCAGCGCCTCCATTTTAACCGGCCTGGTATGCCATTATCTGCTCGTGAATTAAGACCTTTGCGCCATGACCAGGCTCTCCGTCAATATCAACAAGATCGCCACCCTCCGCAACAGCCGGGGCGGCAATAATCCCGATCTGATCAAGGCCGCCCTCGACTGCGAGCGCTTCGGGGCCGAAGGCATCACCGTCCACCCCCGCCCCGACGAGCGTCATATCCGCTACGCCGACGTGCGTGCGCTGAAAGACGTCCTGACCACGGAATTCAATATAGAAGGCAACTGCGCCGAGCAAAAATTCATCGACCTCGTCCTCGAGGTCCGACCCGCCCAGGTGACCCTCGTCCCCGACGCCGAAGGCCAGCTCACCTCCGACCATGGCTGGGACACCATCCGGCACCGGAACTACCTGGTCGGCGTGATAAAGGTCTTCAGGGACGCCGGTATCCGCACCTCCATCTTTGTCGACCCGGTCGTCGCGATGGTCGAGGGCGCCGCCGAAACCGGCACGGACCGTATCGAGCTCTATACCGCCGAATACGCCCATCGCTACCACGAAGACAAGGCCGCCGCCGTGGCTCCCTTTGCCGCCGCCGCCCGCCGCGCCCTGGAGCTGGGCCTCGGTCTCAATGCCGGCCACGACCTGGATCTCCACAACCTACACTGGTTCGCCAAAGAGGTCCCGGGGCTCGAGGAAGTATCCATCGGGCACGCTCTGATCAGCGATGCGCTGTATTTGGGTTTGGAAAACACGATCCAATTGTACCGGCGTCAACTGCAAATGTAAAAACCGCCCATGTCCGATTTCCGGCTTCAGGTCTTCTACAGCGTCGCCACCCTGGGCAGCTTCACCAAGGCAGCCGAGGCCTTGTACATCACCCAGCCCGCCGTCACCAAACACATCCGGGAGCTCGAGACCCAATGGGGCCTCCCCCTGTTCGAGCGAAAGGGACAGACCATACGCCTCACCGAAGCCGGCGAAGTCGTCCGTCAGTATGCCGAACGGATTTTCGACGCCTACCGGGGGATCGAATTCGACCTGGGAACCCTCAAGCAACAGCTGTCCGGCCGGCTCCGGCTCGGCGCCAGCACCACCATTGCCCAATACGTCCTCCCGCCTACCCTGGCGCAGTTCAACCGGCGTTTCCCGGACGTCCGCGTCAGCCTTATCAACGAGAACAGCGGCATCGTCGAAGGCGCCGTCCTCGCCCGGGAGATCGACCTGGGGCTCGTAGAAAACAGCTCCCGTAACAAGGCCCTCCGCTATACGCCCTTTATGGACGACGAGCTCGTCCTGGTCACTTCCACCCATCATGGGCTGTACAAAAAGGTCCCTTTGTCGCTAAAGACCTTGACCGGTCTGCCACTTGTCCTCCGCGAGAAGGGCAGCGGCACTCTCGAGGTAATCGAAAAATTCCTGCGCGCCCAGGGCTACACGCTCCGCGACCTGGACGTTAAACTGTACCTAGGTACCAGCGAAGGGATCAAAAGCTACCTCTACGCCTCCAATTGCTGTAGCATCCTGTCGATAAAAACCGTCGCCCCCGAAGTCGCCGCCGGCCGGCTGCGCGTGCTCGACATCGAAGATTGCCGGCTCACGCGGCAGCTATCGTTCGTGCACCTGCAGGGGCAGGCGGAGCCATTGCCGGCGCTATTTATGCAGTTCGCGCTCCGCGCGATGGGCCACCCGGGGCCTGGGCCGGTGGCCGTCCCATAACTTCCGGTTATATCGCATCACGCTTTCGAATGAGCGCCGCCCTCAAACCCGCGGTAGCTTTGTCATCGCTATGATACGAAAGCTTCTTTTCCTTGCCGCCGCCGCGTGTTGCCTGTTGCCCTTCATGGACGCCGGCCTCGCCCTCCTGCTCGGCTTTGCCGTTGCGCTCGCCGGTCCTCACCCCTATCCCACCCAACACAAGGTCTGGTCCCACTATCTGTTACAGGTATCCGTCGTAGGTCTCGGCTTTGGCCTCAACGTCCACAGCGCCATCCAGGCCGGGCGATCGGGTCTGCTGCTGACCGTGGCCTCCATTTCCATCGCGCTTGCCTTCGGTCTGTGGTTCGGCGCCCGTCTTCACCTTGGCCGCAAAGCCACCTATCTTATCTCCGCCGGGACCGCCATCTGCGGTGGCAGCGCCATCGCCGCCATCGCGCCGCTGGTCGGCGCAAAAGAGTCCGACATGTCGATCTCCATGGGCACCGTCTTTCTCCTGAACGCGGTCGCGCTTTTCCTCTTCCCCTGGATCGGTCACTTGTTACACCTCAGCGACACCCAGTTCGGTCTATGGGCCGCCATCGCCATCCACGACACCAGCAGCGTGATCGGCGCCGCCAGCCGCTACAGCCCGCAATCCGTGGAGATCGCAACTACCGTCAAGCTGGCCCGGGCACTCTGGATCATCCCGGTCAGCCTGGTGACCCTGATCGTGATGCGCAGCACTAGCGGCGCCCAACAGCAGCGCCTCCGCATCCCCTGGTTTATCTTCATCTTTATCGGCGTCGTGATCGTCAACACCTTCGTTCCCTTTGCGCGAGTCCTGGCGCCCGTCTGTCTCTCGCTGGCCAAACACGGCCTCGTGCTTACCCTCTTTCTTATCGGAAGCAGTCTTTCGCCAAAGGTCATCCGGTCCACCGGCGGACGGCCGCTCCTGTTGGGCATCAGCGTTTGGATGCTCATCGCCGTCGGGTCGCTTTCCGCGATTCTTTGGTAATTTTTTTTGCGAAAGTTTGGCATTGTCAAAAAAATAATCCCATCTTTGCGTTGTCAAAAAACAATACATCATGTTACACATGTCCATACATATTCAAAAACGGAATTGGTTCGCGCCCCTGGAGGTCCGTACCAGTACCGGTTTTGCGGGGCATGCGCCATGCTGTAGTTAAGTATATCACACTTCACTAAAACATACGCCCCGCACAAAATGCGGGGTTTTTTATTTGCATGGATCGAGAACGAAAAAAAATAAATATCGCCCTTACACCCGGGACTTCGCCCCAGCGGAGCCCATGGCCGTGGCATGCACGATTGGAATGACGCGTAAGCTAACCATCCCCATATCGAAGCCCGGTCCCAAAAAGACCGGGCTTTTTTTATTCAAGTAAAACAGGAACCATGGAACAGACACAGCACTGGAGAAAACTCGACGGCACGCGGATCAAAGGCCCGATCGAAGACGAGATCAGGAGCGTACTGGTGCGGGAAAAACAAGCAGGACACGAGCTCAAAGTGTGCATCGGCACCGACAGCCAGGTCAAGGGTAGCGACATCGACTTCGCCACGGTGATCGTTTTTATCCGCAAGGGTAAGGGGGGATTTATGTACATCGCCGACCGGACCTTACGGAAAAAGATGAGCATCAAGGAGAGGATGTTGACCGAAGTCGCGTCCAGCGTGGACCTCGCCTACCGGCTGACAAGGCTCTTCACCCTCTACGGGGTGGACATGGAGGTGCACGCCGACATCAACACCAACCCGTCCTTCAAGAGCAACGACGCCCTGAAGGAATCCATGGGGTACATCCTCGGGATGGGCTTTGCATTCAAAGCCAAACCCGACGCATTCGCATCCTCGAGCTGCGCCAACAAGATGGTGCAGTGAGATATAAGAGCTTCCCTCACGGGAAGATGGGATTAATACCCGCAAAAAGCAACCCGGGCAAGGGTCTCCGATGGCCCTGCAGTGCGGCGGTCGTAACCGGCCGTATGCTGTTGCCGAGCGATGTTCTTCCCACCACAGGATCTGTGTGTCGAGGGTTCGACTCCCTTACCGTTACGCACGGTTAGCTCAGTTGGTTAGAGCAACAGACGCCGCGAGGCTCTACGGAAGTACGCCGCTTCCCTTCAAATGGCGATCGATTAAAGACGGCTCCGCAGGCCGGCCGGGTGACGAGTGAATGTGTGAAGGAAAAACGGCAGTCCTCCGGGCGCCTGCGGGTTGCAAACGCTTCCGCGCGGCTCGGTGCGTGCGCGCACCATGCCCCCGCGGCAGCTCCTGCGGCCCCCGCAACCGGCGGATGGCAGGCGGAGCCGGACTTTATGTTTTTTGTAAAATGTTTTTTGTAAAAATTAAAAACCATACACCATGAAAAGGGTAAACATCAACGCCTACCAGGTAGGCCTTTTGTTCCGGAAGGGCACTTACCAGCGGATGCTGGCCAAGGGTGGTTACTGGTTGTGGTCCGACATGCAGGTCTATATCTACGAAAGGACCCAGCCACTGGTCGCCCCGGTCGAGCTCAACATCCTGTTGGAAGACCCGGAGCTCAAAGAAGCGCTCCACATAGTGGAAGTCAGGGACAACGAAATCGTGTTGTTGTACGCCAATGGCTTGCTGAGCCAGGTCCTGACGCCGGGCCGTTACGCGTACTGGAAGCAACCGGTCGCCTATAGCTTCGTTCGCGCGGACCTCAGCAAGATCGACGTCACCGAACCGATCAGCCGTATGACGCTGATGAGCAAGCTGGTGGCGCCCTACGTCCGTAGCTACTCCCTGGAAAACAGCGAAAAAGGGGTGCTTTTTGTCGACGGCCGGTATGACCGGACACTGTCCGGCGGCGTCTACTGCTGGTGGAAGAACGACGTTTCCATCCATGTAGGTAAAGTCGACACGCGTCAGCAGCAGCTGGAGATCAACGGCCAGGAAATCCTGACCCGCGACAAGGCCGGTCTGAGGATAAACGCCTGGGCGCAGTACCGGGTCGTCGACGTCGAAAAAGCGCTGTTATCCAACAAGGAATACGACAAGCAATTGTACGTGGCCTTCCAGCTGGCGCTCCGCGAATACGTCGGCGGTCTCGGTTTCGACGATCTGCTGGAAAAACGGGACAGCATCGCGCCTGTGATCCTGGCAGCCGTTCGTGACAACGCGGAAAAACTCGGCGTCACCGTCCTCAACTTCGGGATCAGGGACATCGTCCTCCCCGGAGACGTGAAGGACATCATGAACCAGGTACTGGTTGCTGAAAAAAAGGCCCAGGCCGGCATGATCCTCCGCAGGGAAGAAACCGCCAGCACGCGGAGCCTGTTGAACACCGCGCGTCTGCTCGAAGACAGCCCCATGCTCTACAAGCTCAAGGAGATGGAGCACCTCGAAAAGATCGCCGACAAGATCGGCGAGATCACGCTCACCAACAGCGGCGGCGTCGTGGACCAGCTCCGGCAGATCCTCACTCCCGCCAAATAAAAAACCCGGCGCCTTTAGCGTCGGGTTTTGTCATATACGACCACCTATCGCTTCCTCCCAAAATACCGCTCCAGCGGCACCCCCACCCCAACCTGGTTAAACCCGGAATTGCTTTGATAGGACGTGCGAGCATAGCGAAAGGTCACCTGCGGCAGCAAAAGCCCCACCCCAAACGAAACGCCGGTCAACCCGTTCGGGGCGCCGGCTACCGACAGCTGCTCGCGCAGCAAATAGTTGTAACCCAGCGATACTTCGATATAGCGCGAGGCGTAGAGTTGCGCCCCAAAGATGACGTGCTCCAGCAGGTGCCGGCCAAAACCCTGTTTGGGCGTAACGCCCGTCGCGGCATTGAAAGCGGAATCCGAATATTCCAGGTTCCATTCATGCAGGTGCTGGAAGGTCAGTGAAAATTGCAGCGGCGCCTGGAGCAGCCGTTTCGAAATGCCGGCGCGCAGGTCGAAGGGCAGCTCCTCCTTTCCCGCCCCTTCGTAGCTCCGTAGCTGCGTACCCATGTTGGCCGCGACCAGGCCAAACTGCCAGCCTTTTTCCGGCACCTCGTAATTCACCCCGACGTCGGCCGCCAACCCGCTGCTCCTATACGGCCCCAGGTCCGAGCCGATGAACTTCATGGTGAAACCGTAATGCCAGTTGTCCAGATACGCTCCCGCTACCGTCCCCTGGACTACATAATCATGCGGCCGGAAATCCCCCAGTATATTCCCCGAAGGATCGGTCTGGGTCACCGTCCCGTAGTCCACAAACATCGCCCCGAGCGCAAAGTTCAACCCCGAAGCCTCGTGATGATACCCCACCATCCAGTGGTAATCGTTTACACCCGCCAGCTCCGCGGTAAAAACCGCCGCCATCTGCCCCCCCATGGAATCCCTCAACAACGCCGGCTGCGCAAAAGCCATCGTCACATCGTTCCCCGAATTCGACACGTTCACCCCCCCGAGCGCGCTCACCTGCGCCCCCGCCCCCTCATTCAAAAACGTAAACACCGCCTGCCCCCCCAACGTCTGCGCCGCAGTGCGATCGGCTCCGCCAACCGCGCCGCACAAGACGATTCCCCAAAGCAGCCACTTCCGCATACCCTTCAAATATAAAGAATCATCCCGCGCCCCGCGCGCACCCCCCCGCCCCCCAAAAAATGTACGATGCATCAGAATGCCTCGCCCTCGATGCGAACCCGCGCCGCAGGCCGCGGGTAATAGTCACCCCCCC
Source organism: Dinghuibacter sp. (assembly GCF_035492835.1). Taxonomy (NCBI): domain Bacteria; kingdom Pseudomonadati; phylum Bacteroidota; class Chitinophagia; order Chitinophagales; family Chitinophagaceae; genus Dinghuibacter; species Dinghuibacter sp. The sequence continues at coordinate 39,699 of NZ_DATJIY010000139.1, read as the reverse complement.
GCCCACGCGACCCAAAGCAGAGCGCCCCGTTAGGGGGGATTACAAAGGGGGGCCGCAGGGCCCCCCTTTGTCGCAACGCATATGATGTTTTTGGCCGGACCCTTAAGTTTCAAGAGAGAAGGGTCCGGCCGAAAACAACATTCCCCCATAGACATGGGGGAATCTCTTTAACCCTTAAAACAACCAACATGAAAAATTTTCTGAATTACACAATATTAGCAACAATCAAACCAATTAAGATGGTTTATTTTGTTATTTTTTTCTAAACGGTCCGTCACCGGGGCGGCTCGGCCCACAACAGATGGGCGACTCACCCTGCGACCGACCGGCCCCAAAAAGGGCGCCGGTCCTTCCATGCAATCGGTTGCTAAATCTCATCCCAACGCTGTTTCCAACACTTGTTGCATTGTCCGGACATAGTGAAAGGTCATGCCCTCGATGAATTCTGAATTTATATCCGCAACGTCCCTTTCGTTCTGCCAACATAAAATTAACTCTTTTATTCCAGCCCGCTTAGCGGCCAACACTTTTTCTTTGATGCCGCCCACGGGGAGGACCTGGCCGCGCAGGGTGATTTCTCCGGTCATGGCAAGATAGGGTTTGACCTTCTGGCCCGTAAACGCGCTTACGATGGACGTAAGCATCGTGATCCCCGCGCTCGGACCGTCCTTGGGGACCGCCCCTTCGGGTACGTGGACATGGATGTTACGCTTCGCAAATAACTCAGGATCAATATTAAACTTCTTGCCGTGGGCCTGGATATAGGTGAGGGCGGTGCTGGCGCTTTCCTTCATGACGTTTCCGAGGTTACCCGTCAGCTTGAGCTCGCCCTTACCCTCGCTCAGCAGCGTCTCGATAAATAAGATGTCCCCACCGACATACGTCCAGGCAAGACCCACGGCCACGCCGGGGAGCTGGGCTGTTTTATAGAGCTCGTTGTTATACCGCGGCTTGCCGAGGATTTTGGCGATGTCCGCGCTCGACAGCGTCGGCTTGCTCTTCCCGGTCAGGGCAAACGACATGGCCAGCGACCGCATGATCGCGGCCAGCTGACGGTCGAGCTCCCGCACGCCGGATTCCCGGGTGTATTCTTCGATGACCTTTTCCAGGACCTTGTCGCCAGCCTTGACGGGCAGGCCTTTTAACCCATGGGCTTCCTTTTGTTTCGGGAAAAGGTGACGCTGGGCGATCTCGATTTTTTCCTCCACCGCGTACCCGCTGAGCTCGATGATCTCGAGGCGGTCGCGGAGCGCCGGTTGGATGTCGTTCATTGAATTGGCGGTGGCGATGAACAGCACCTTCGACAGGTCGTATTCGAGCTCAAGGTAGTTATCGTAAAAGGTGTGGTTTTGTTCGGGGTCCAGCACCTCCAATAAAGCGCTCGACGGATCGCCCCGGAAGTCCTTGCCGATCTTGTCGATCTCGTCCAGGATCATCACCGGGTTGGAGGTCTTGATTTTCCGCAGGGCCTGGACGACACGTCCGGGCATGGCGCCGATATAGGTTTTTCGGTGACCGCGGATCTCGCTTTCATCGTGGAGACCGCCGAGGCTGAGCCGGACGTATTTACGGCCGATGGCGCTGGCGATGCTGCGTCCCAGGGAGGTCTTCCCGATACCGGGGGGCCCCACGAAACACAGGATCGGGCTCTTCATATCGCCCTTCAACTTAAGCACCGCGAGGTATTCCAGGATGCGTTCCTTGATCTTCGCCATGCCATAGTGGTCTGCGTCGAGCACCTGCTTGGCCTTGCGCAGGTCATAGGCGTCTTCGGTATGCTCGTCCCAGGGAAGGTCGAGCAGCAAGTCGAGGTGGTTGAACACCACGGAATAGTCGGGCGTGCTCGGGTGCATCCGTTCGAGCCGTTCGATGCCCTTGTCAAAAGCCTCTTTAGCATACAGCGGCCACTTCTTGTTTTCCGCCCGCTTCTGCATTTCCTTGACCTCGCGTTCGTTGCTGTCGCCTCCGAGCTCCTCTTTGATGCTCTTCATCTGCTGTTGCAGGAAGTACTCCCGCTGCTGCTTGTCGAGTTCGGACTTGGTCTTCTTCGTCACCTGATTTTTGAGCTCGGCAAACTGTAGCTCCCGGTTGAGGTAATTCAGCAGGGTCGCCGCCCTCTCCTCTAAATCATTTGTTTCCAGCAATTTTTGTTTCTCCAACAACTCGCTGTTGAGGTTGCTGGAGACAAAATGGATCAGAAAAGCGGGGTTCTCGATGTTCCTCAGGATCACCGCCGCCTCGGATGGCATATTGGGTGTCAGCTGGATGATCTGGCTGGCCAGGTCGCGGATCGAATCTATGGACGCCTCGAACTGCCGGTCCTGGGGAGCCGCCGGCTCTTCCAGCAAATTGACCCGGGCCGTGAAGTAGGGTTCTTCCCGGAGGAATTCCCGGACGCCAAAACGCTTCTTCCCCTGGATAATGACGGTCGTCCCACCATCCGGCATCTTGATCAGCTTGATGACCTTTGCCACCGTCCCGACTTTTTCCAGGTCCTGCGTACCGGGGTCTTCTACGCTACTGTCTTTTTGCGCCAATACCCCTACCAATTTGTCAGTTTTATAGGCGTCGTTGACAGCCTTGATGCTCTTATCCCTGCCTACAGTTATCGGTAGCACTACCCCCGGGAACAGCACCGTATTCCTCAGCGGCAGCAATGGTAGCTGCTCCGGCACATCTGTATCGTCGTCCTTTTCCCCGTCCGCATCCAATGGGATTATCGGCAGGAATTCCATATCATTCTCCGGAGAAGCGTAAAAATCGGCTAAAGTCATAGTTGGTCATTATGTCACCCACCCCAAAAAAAACGGGCGGAGCATATATGGCCCAAAAAACGGGCCATCGCCCCGCCCGAGGTGCTACCGTTTCGAAGCGGGGAGGGCGATGGCCCAATAGGGAATTAAAGAATATTAATCCCCAGCCCCAGCTGGATACTCTGGTTCTTCCACGTGTCCGACTGCGTAGCCGAAGACGCGCTTATGTTGTTGATATTCCCCAAACCCCATCCGTAACGGGCGTATACGCGCAACCGTAAGATGTGGACTTCGGCACCGGCCAGGAGGGTCACGTCGCCGCCTTTAAAGGCGTCTTCGCCGTTGTTGAGGAGGTGTTGGTTCTTGTTGAGGAGTATCCCGAATTGCGGGCCGGCCTGGAGGTCGATGACTTTGAGGATGCGGTAGGTCAGCAGGACCGGGATACCGAGGTAGTCCAGGTGGACGTCCTTGAGCGTGCCTGGATCGGCGACCACGCCGCCGTATATCTGATGGAAGCTGGAGTCGGTCTTTGCCTGGCTTTGTATGAACAGGACTTCCGGCTGGAGGCCCCAGTGCTTGCCAAAGCGGATCTGGGCGTAGGCCCCGGCGAGGAAACCCGACTTAAAGGCCGTGCTGAAAGAAGTACCGTCGATTTTGCTCAGGTTCGCGCCCAGGTCGGCCCCCAGGCTGAAGCTTTGGGCGGAGGCCCCGGCATGAATGCCCAGAACGATGGCTAGTAATGCGAGTGCTTTTTTCATTGAGGTCTGGTTTTAACAGATAAAACGTACCGGGCGCGTAATTAGTACACCAAACCCACGCTGAGCAGATAGGAAATCCGGTAGGACGACACGCCCGGGCTGGCGTTTATGAAATACGTCGCCAAAACCTGGGAGGATACAAGGAAGTGTTTGTAGGTATATACGCCATTCAGCAGGACGCCCGTGGACTCGAAGGCCCAGGGAATGGATTCCTTGAACGAGGTGGGAAGCGGCGGCGGCGTGCCCGAGGTTTCCTCGTGGTACATGTTGGGCCGCCCTATATATTGGTCCTTTTGCCCCCGGCCACCCGTTGTATTCCCGGTTTTCAACCGGTTGGGAATCGAGATATCATAGTTGGCAGCGTCCGCCAGGGTCATGACCGTCGGCGTGAACCCGAGGTGGTCGTCCTTGGTTACCACGCCGAACCATTCAAAGTCGTGCTGCAGGGTGAAGACGCCGGCCAGGGTGTGTGCATGGACGCGTGTAACCGACGAGGCATCGGTGATATACCCGGCGACGGTCTGCACGTCGTAGCGGAAGGCGTCGAACGACCAGTCGAACGCCAGACCTGGCTCCAGCCAGAACTTCTTGAGCACCCCGTAGAGGTAAAGGTCGTTGCGTAGGGGGTTCACGCCAAAAGATAAGGAATCCTTATTGAAATACCGCGTATAGGAAATACCCGCCTCCCAGCTACGGCGTGCGATCTCGTAGGACGGCGAAATGGCGCCCTGGTATACCGTCATCCGGCCCTGGTCCGTCGTGGCGTAAACGGAGCCCGAGATCCCTAGCCCGCTCTTGTGGAGATAGGTAACGCTTGGCGTAAAAAATGTCTTGGTGACGTACCCGGTGGCCGCGGTGGCGCTTTTGGTGGTGAAAAAACCGTTCCCCGTGCCCAATTCGACCGCCAGCAGGGTTTTGGGTCGGGAGAGGGAATCGATGAAGGCGTTCAGGTCTTTTATCACGCTGTCGTCCGTCACAAGGGAGTCCGCATAGGCCGCCGTGTACGGGGAAACCGTATCAGCCGTCTGTGCAAGGCCCCGGGACGTGCAGCCCAGGATAAATAATCCACTGATCCACCAAAACCTCATACACTCTTTTGTAGTTCAAAAACGGTAATCTCGGGGAGTATGCCCACCCTGCCCGGGTAACCCAGGAAACCGAATCCCCTGTTAACATACAGCTTTTGCGCGCCTTGTTCGTATAAACCCGCCCATTCTTTATATACATATTCCACGGGGCTCCACTTAAAACCCGGGATTTCTATGCCAAACTGCATTCCGTGTGTGTGTCCCGACAGGGTCAGGTCTATATCCGGATAGGCCGGCCGCACCTGGGCATCCCAATGCGACGGGTCATGGCTCATCAGGATCTTAAAGGGATAACGCTCTGCGCCGGGATACGCTTGGTCCATCCGCCCGTACTTTGGAAAACGGGCCTTGGCGCTCCAGTTTTCGATCCCGATCAGCGCGATCTCGTCCCCTCCCCGGCGGAGGGCTACGTGCTCATTCATCAGCAGCCGCCAGCCCATCTCCCCGTGTATAGCCTTGATCCGGTCGAGGTTGGCCTGTTTGGCCTCCGCCGAGGGCCACCAGTCATAATCGCCATAGTCGTGGTTCCCCAGGGTCGAATATACCCCCATCGGGGCCTTTAACCGGGCAAATACGTGGCGGTAGGGCTCCATTTCCACCGCCTTGTTATTAACTATATCACCCGTGAACAGGATACAATCCGGACGCTCGTTGAGGATCAGGTCGATACCGTGCTCGACCGCGGCCATATCGTTAAAGCTCCCGGAATGGATATCGGACAATTGAACAAAACGGAACCCCTCGAAACCCGCCGGCAGGTTAGGGTAGGACAAAGTAACGCGACGGATATGGTAGTTGTACTTGTTGCGGAACCCATAGACCAGCGTCCCGAAAAGGGTACCGCCCACGGCCATCCCCAGCCAGCTAACGAAGGCGGACCGGCTTACCTGCTCACCCGCCACGGCTTCCCCTTCGGTCTTATGGAAAAACAGTTTTCCCACCATCCATTGGATCAGCCGCCGGAAGTCGTCCGCCAGGAAGAACAGACAGGCCAGCAGCTTGGCCAGGAATAGCCCCAGGATAATGGCCATCAGGTAGCTGCGGAGGACGTTGGAGGTTATGGAGGGAAGGATGGAGATACAAAAGACCACGGCAAGCGCCACGACCCAATAGGCGATCCCAACGCCCAGCCTGGTCCTGGGCCCCGATTGGCTGGTCAGAAAACGAACCACCTGGAAAACATAGGCGTCCAGGAGCAACATCAGCGCGATGACTATCCAAACCGTACGACCTTGTAACATATCTAAAAGGCTATAAAATCATCCAACTGTTTACGGACTACCTTCAGGGTTGCCGGATCGGTCAGTTTCCCTTGCTCGTCCAAAAGGCGGTTGACCACCGAGATGGGCAATTTATCGTGGTATACCGTCATCTTCAGGTAATGCAACACGCCGGTCAGGTGCTCCAATCCCCTCAGGTTACCCGCCCGGCCGACCGATACGCCGGTCAGCAGGGCCTTTTTCCCCCACCAGGCCTTTTCGATGTCGGAATTATCCATCAGGGCCTTCAGGACGCCGGGGTAACTTCCATTGTACTCCGGAACGACAAAAACAAATTTCGATGCCGGAACGAGGTACTTTTTTTCCACATCCTTCAGCTCCGCGGTACGTTCCAGGGTATTGAGACCGACCAGTGAGAGCAGCAGCGCCTCGATTCCCTGTTCTTTCAACAGCTCCTGGTAGACCTCCGCTATCTTTAACGTATTGCTGTCCTTTCTGTTGGTACCTGAAATAATGGTATACAGCATATGATTCAACGCAAATTACGCACATACCGGAGATTTGTTGTCTATTTTTGCCGTGAAAACGTATTTTTGGCGATTCAGCAGGCTCAATTGCAGCCCCAACCAACTTTTCACATATATGAATCTTACATTTTACGGACACGCCGCTTTCCAGGTAGTCATCAAGGGAAAGAAGATTTTGTTTGACCCCTTCATAACGGGTAATCCGCTGGCTGAAGGCAAGGTGGATCCGAACACGTTGGAGGCAGACTATATATTCCTGAGCCATGGACACGGAGACCACATCGGGGACGCCGTGAGCATTGCCAAAAGGACCGGCGCCACGGTCGTGGCGGTCTATGAGATTTTCGTATGGCTACAGCAGCAAGGCATCCAGAATGCGCACCCCATGAACACCGGCGGCAAATGGACCTTCGACTTCGGTACCGTCAAGGCCGTGGTCGCCCAGCACTCGAGCAGCTTCCCCGACGGCTCCTATGCCGGCAACCCGGTAGGGTTCGTCTTCAAAACCGATGAAGGCAACTTTTACTACAGCGGTGACACCGCCGTGACCCTGGATATGCAGCTCATCCCCGATTGGGTGACGCCCGATTTCGCGGTGCTCCCCATAGGCGATAACCTGACCATGGGCCCCGAGGATGCCGTAGCCGTGGCGCGTATGGTCAAGACCAAAACGGTAGTCGGCGTACACTATGACACGTTCGGATTTATAAAATTGGATAAGGAGTCAGCCAGGTCGACCTTTACAAAAGCCGGTATTGACCTGAAGCTACCCGCCGTCGGAGAGACGATAAAATTATAAACAGCATGGGCAGAATCATCGGAATTGCCAATCAAAAGGGGGGTGTCGGAAAAACGACGACCGCCATCAACCTGGCCGCCAGTTTCGCGGTGCTGGAGTACAAGACCCTGCTGGTCGACGCCGACCCGCAGGCCAACAGCACCACGGGCGTGGGATTCGACCTTCACAACATCACGCAGAGCCTGTACGATTGTATGGTCAATGAGACAAAAGTGAAGGACGTCATCCTGCGGAGCGATATCGAATACCTGGATGTGGTGCCTTCGCACATAGACCTGGTCGGGGCGGAGATCGAAATGATCAACCACCCGCAGCGGGAGACCGTGCTCAAGGCGATCCTCGAACCGATCAAGGACGAATACGACATCATCATCATCGACTGCTCCCCTTCGCTGGGTCTGATCACGGTCAACGCCCTGACCGCCTCGGACAGCGTGATCGTGCCGGTGCAGTGCGAGTTCTTCGCCCTGGAAGGTCTGGGCAAGCTGCTCAACACCATAAAAATCGTCCAGAACCGGCTGAACACGGAGCTCGCCATAGAAGGTATACTTATGACCATGTACGACGGCCGGCTGCGGCTGTGCAACCAGGTCGTCAGCGAAGTACGCCGCCACTTCGAAGAGCTGGTTTTCGAATCCATCGTGCACCGCAATACCCGCCTCAGCGAGGCGCCCAGCTTTGGCAAGCCTGTCATCCTGTACGACGCGGAAAGCAAGGGCACGCTTAACTACCTGAACCTCGCCAAGGAAATCCTACAGAAGAACAACCTTACCAAAATAAAACAGGAAAACAGAGTCCTGACAGAAGTGCAACATGACAAGTCCTAACAAGAAAGAGGCCCTGGGAAAGGGTATCCGCTCGCTCCTGCAGAATATCGACCAGGACCTCAAGACGACGGCGGGTACTTTGAAGAGTTCGGCAGTGGAGGCGGCCACCGGATCCAACAGGATCGCTTTGGACCAGATCTCGGTCAACCCCAAACAACCGAGGCGTGACTTCGACGAACAGGCGCTCGCCGAACTGGCGTCCTCGATCCGTATACACGACATCATCCAACCCATCACGGTCTCCCGGCTCCCGGACGGTAAATTCCGGCTCGTGGCCGGGGAACGCCGTTTCCGCGCGGCTAAGATGGCCGGCCTGACGGATATGCCGGCCTATATCCGCCAGGCAAATGACAACGAGCTGCTCGAGCTGGCCTTGCTGGAAAACCTGCAACGGGAAAACCTCAACGCCATCGAGATCGCCCTCAGCTACAAGCGCCTCATGGAGGAGCTCGAACAGACCCAGGAGCAGGTGGCGGAAAGGATGGGCAAGGAACGCAGCACCATCACGAACTACCTCAGGCTGCTGAAGCTCCCCCCCGACATCCAGGTCGCCGTCCGCAACGGCAGCCTCACCATGGGGCACGCGCGCGCGCTGATCAACGTAGACGAGGTGGACAAACAGCTCTACATCTTCGGTGAGATCAAGAACCGTCACCTGTCCGTACGGCAAACCGAGGAGCTGGTGCGCAAGCTCTACCGCCCCGGCTCGACGGCTGTTAAAAATGCAACAAAAAATACGCTCCCTGCCGCTTTTAAAAAGATAGAGGATAACTTAGCCTCCCATTTCGGGACAAAGGCTAAACTCAATCACAACAAAAAAGGGCACGGCTCCGTCACGTTGGAATATTATTCCATCCAGGAGTTGAATGCTATCCTGGAGAAGATGCATGTCAAGGTTTAAAAACATTTCGTTGCTGTTGCTGGCGCTGTCACTGTCGGTGTTTACCCGCGCCCAGATCGTACGGATCGACAGCGTACAGATCCAGCGTCCGAAGGAAGACACCTCGGACTACGAGACCAAGCACCACCGCGACCCGCAAAAGGCAACCATCCGTTCCGCCATCATCCCGGGCTGGGGTCAGGTCTACAACCACAAATACTGGAAAGTACCCATCGTTTACGGCGGGCTGGTTACAATAGCCCTGATCTTCAACTACAACATCAAGCAATACAAGCAGCTCCGTCACGCCTACACCGTGTTGACCGAATTGCAGAACGGGGACTCTTCCCAGATCCGGACCATAGATACCACCTTTCTCCTGTACAGCCCGCAGGACGTACAGTTCGCCCGCAACGAAGCCCGCCAGAACGTAGACTATTCCGTCCTTGCCTTCATCCTGATGTGGGGGCTGAACGTCATCGACGCGACGGTGGATGCGCACCTGCACGAATTCGACGTGACGGACAGGCTGACCCTGTCGCTCGAGCCCAAAAGCGCCAGCACCGGCGGCATCGCGGGTTTGTCGCTCATCCTTGACATACACCGGAAGAAGTTCCGTCCCCTGCCTTTGTTAACGAATCCAATCTTCGCCTCCAAATGAATATCGCCCTTATCGGTTATGGCAAAATGGGTAAAGCCATCGAAAGCCTTATGCCCGATCGCGGACACCAGGCCGTGCTCAAGATCGACGAACACAACCGCGCTTCTTTGACCGTGGAACAGCTTCGCCAGGCGGACGTAGCCATTGAGTTCACCGGACCCGACTCCGCCCCGGAAAACCTCCTGCTTTGCCTGGAGGCAGGCATACCCGTCGTCTGCGGGTCCACCGGCTGGCTCGACCAGTGGAGCAGGATCAAAGCCGCCTGTGAAGCCCAAAACGGCGCGTTGCTGTACGCCAGCAACTTCAGCGTGGGCGTCAATATCTTTTTTGCGCTCAACCAACGGCTGGCGGAGCTGATGAATACGCACCCCGAATACGAGGTCAGCCTGACCGAGATCCACCATACCGCCAAACGGGACGCCCCCAGCGGGACCGCGATCACCCTGGCCGAAGGCATACTGGGTGTGCTGGACCGGAAAAAAGACTGGGTCAACCACCTCAGCGACCACCCGGAGGAGCTGGAGATACTCAGCGAGCGGATCGATCCCGCTCCCGGTACCCACAAGGTGCGTTATACCTCGGATATAGACGACATCGAGATAACCCACACCGCCCATAACCGAAAAGGGTTTGCCCTGGGAGCGCTCCTGGCCGCCGAATATATATATGGCAAAAAGGGCATATATACTATGAAGCAGGTCTTGGGTCTCTGATTAATCCACTAATTTTCCATACCTTTGTGCGTTATTCAACTAACGCATGTTATCCAAGAAGACCCAATATGCTTTCCAGGCGCTGATGTACCTCGCACAGAAGGAGGAGAACGAGCCCGTTTTGATCGCCGAGATCGCCAAGAAGAAAAAGATACCCCTGAAATTCCTGGAAAATATCCTGCTGGAGTTGAAGAACGCCGGCGTCCTCGACAGCAAAAAGGGGAAGGGAGGAGGCTATTTTTTCAAGGAATCCCCCAAAAAGATAAAGCTCTCCTACGTCATGCGTACGCTCGACGGCCCCATCGCGTTGCTCCCATGCGTCAGCCTCAACTTCTACGAAAAATGCAAGAACTGCGACGAGAAGAACTGCGGGCTTAACGGCGTGATGAGCTCGGTGCGCGATTCCGCGCTGAAGATCCTCGAGAAAAAGACCGTGGCCGACATCGCCGCCGAAGGGTAGCCGGCGCCGCCCCGGTGCCGGCTACCCTGTTCCTGCGGCTACGCCAGACCGTACAGGTCCTGCCAGGCCAGCATTCCGCCAACCAGGTTCTTGACGTTTTCGAAACCCATCTGCTCCAGGAACATCGTCGCCTGTCCGCTGCGGTTACCGCTCCGGCAATAGACGATTACTTCCTTGTCCTTGAGGTCCTCGATCTCGTCCGTATCCATGGAACGGATACGGCCCAGGGGATAGAGAGTGCCCCCGATATTGAATTCGGCGTGCTCGGCGGGCTCGCGCACGTCCAGTATATTCAGCTGTTCACCCGCGTCCATGCGGGCCTTGAGCTCCTGAGGTGAAATAGTCTGCATAACCTTTATCGTTTGGGCCGTCCCTCGGGCGGCTGGGTTTACTGTTGTGTTTGTGTCGAATCCTTTCGTTCGGGTAGCTGACGGCTCACATAGACGTCGATGGTCTGCCCCGAATGGATAACGTTGATGATACCGTCGCCGGAGGTCGGCGTCGGGTTCTGCCGGTAGATAAAACCGGCGGAGGTGTCCGTCACATCGGCATCGGGCACCACCGAACCCATGGCCAGCCCGTTGGCTTCCAGCACGACCCGGGCGTCCGACAGACGCATCCCGAAGAGGTCGGGGACCTGTATCTGGGTCTCCGCGATGCCTTCTCCGAGCACCAGCGACACTTCCGTTCCCATGGGAATCTTCGCGCCCGCCTTGGCAGACTGTCCCCCCACGAGCATATCCAGCACCGTGTTCCGGGCGAAGTCGGGCTTATAGCTCGTGTCGCCCATTTTCAAACCGTATCCTTCCAGGCTGCTTTGGGCAAACTTGAACTGCAACCCTATCAGGTTGGGGAGCTCGATCATCGGCGGGATGGCCCGGTTGATGGTCAGGTAGACGGTACGGCCCTTCTTGACTTCGTCGCCCGCGTCCGGGCTTTGCCAGACAATCGACAATTTCGGCAGGTTATCCCTATAGGCGGAATCTTCCACTGAGACGTCGAGACCGGAGGTTTTAAGGGTACGCGTAGCGGCTTCTATATCCATTCCCTTGACGGAGGGGACCTTTACCGTTTCATTGTGGCGGGTAAAGCTGCGCAACAGGACGATAAAAGTGAGCAGCAGGACCACGGCTATGACCACTACGGCCAGGAGGTTTGCCCAAAAGGAACGGTGCGTGATGAATCGGAACACTGAGAGTTTGTTTTTGTTAACGCCGACTAGCCAGGGCTTCGTCTATCAAAAAGGAATAAAATTCTTTCAGCGTCCATCCCGCCGCCTTAACCTGCTGGGGCACTATGCTGGCCTCGCTCTGACCGGGCACGGTATTCACCTCCAGGAAAAAGGGCTCGTTCACCGGCTCGTTGTAGATGAAATCGATCCGCACGATGCCGCGACAATTCAGCAGGGCATATATCTTTTTCGCGGCGGCCCTCACCTTATCCGCCCATTCCTGGGGTACGTCCGCGGGCGTGATCTCCTCGCTGGCACCGAGGTATTTCGCCTCGAAATCGAAAAAGGCGTTTTTGGACCGGATCTCCGTGATCGGCAGGGTAACGATATCCCCCTGTCGACGGAAAACGCCCACGGTCAATTCCCTGCCCTCGATGAATTCCTCGACGAGGACCTGGGTATCGACCCCAAAAGCCTTTTCAATTGCCGTGCCTAATTCTTCGGAAGGCGTCATCACTTTTGACGTGGCTATGCTCGACCCCCCGTTGTTGGGTTTGACAAAAACGGGGAACCGAAGACCCGCGACTTGTTGCTCCGGGCTCGGGAAGCGGTCCTCGACCAGGAGCACCGAACGGGCGACGTGTATGCCGCCCATGCCCGCCACCGCAACGGTAAACCGCTTGTTGAAGGTCAGGGCGGACGTCGCGGCGTCGCAGGAAGTATACGGGAGTCCGAGCATGTCGAAATAACCCTGGAGCTTGCCGTCTTCGCCGGGGGTACCGTGGATACCGATCAAAACCGCGTCGAAATGGACCTTGCGCCCGTCCGCAACGATGGAAAAGTCGTTCTTATCCACGGGCTGGTCGCCGTACCACCAGCCATCCGTACGGATATCGATGGTATACGCTTCGTACTTCTCCCGGTCGATGTTGGCCGAGATCGTGACGGCGCTTTTGTAGGAAATCTCCGATTCCCCGGAATAACCGCCGGTGACAAAAGCTATGGTACGCCTCATATGTGCAGCCGCTCTTTCTTGGACAGCAGCTCTTCTACCGTTTCCCGGTACATTTCGTCGGGAACGCAGCAGTCCACGGGGCAAACCGCCGCGCACTGGGGCTCTTCGTGGAAGCCCTGGCACTCCGTGCATTTATTGGGAACGATGTAATACGTATCGACGCTGATGGGCGCGAAACGCTGGGAAGCGTCCACGCTGGCGCCATCCATCAGCTGGTAGCTGCCCTTTACAGTGGTACCGTCCGAAATGGCCCATTCCACGCCGCCCTCGTAAATCGCATTGTTTGGGCATTCAGGCTCGCAGGCCCCGCAGTTGATGCACTCTTCGGTAATTTTAATTGCCATACAATCAGTTATTTTTGCTGGACAAAAATAGGCAAGCTCAGTGAATTTACGACAAAGAATTGAAATGCTCGGGCGGCTGGGGGACTACATGGCATCGGCCGATCCCGCCTGGGTTTCCGCGAAAGAACGGGCGTTTGCCCTCAACCCCTGGTTTGTTCCGGCCTTCATAGAACAGTCGGTAGACAACATCGTGAGGCAATATCTCCAACCCGCGCTGCTGGAAGCGTGGGCCGCAGAAACGGTGAACCCACGCAACGTAGGCGTCGTCATGGCGGGCAATATCCCGCTGGTCGGCTTCCACGACTTCCTTTGCGTCTTCGTCAGCGGTCACCGCCAAACGATCAAGCTGTCCTCGAAGGACAACGTGCTCCTCCCCCACCTCGTCGGCCGGCTGACCGAATGGGCGCCGGGGCTGAAGGAAACGATCGTTTTCGCCGAAGTGCTCAAAGGCTGTGACGCGTATATCGCCACGGGCTCGGGCAACAGCTCCCGTTATTTCGAATACTATTTCGGAAGGTATCCCAGCATCATCCGCCGCAACCGCACCTCGGTCGCCCTTCTGGACGGGACCGAAACGCCGGGGGAGCTGGACCAGCTGGCCGACGACATCCAGCTGTACTTCGGGCTCGGTTGCCGCAACGTGACCAAGGTCTATGTACCCGGGGGATACGATTTCCTTCCCCTCCTACATGCCCTGCGCCGGTACGCCTGGTTCTTCGACCACCACAAGTACCGGAATAACTACGACTACCAGCTGGCAAGCTACCTCATGAACAGCCGCTTCTACATGACCAACGATTCCATCGTATTGTTGGAGCAAAAGGAACTGTTCTCCCCTATAGGTACATTATATTACGAATTTTACAAATATGATGCCGCCGCCCCGGCCCGGATGCGCGAGTCTTTGGAGGGCAACACGGATATTCAATGCATAGCCGGACATGGCGCCCTCCCCTTCGGCGCCGCCCAGAAACCCCTGCTGGGCGATTACGCCGACGGTGTAGATACCCTGGCCTTTTTGACCCGGATTCCGTAACTTTAAAGGGAGCACACGATCTACGAAGACCTTCCTAAATAATTGTTAATTCAAAAGGCTTTAAGATCGGCCCTTATCTAGTCTTCGTTAATTTTACACCATCCAAGCAACAGAAGACAAAAACGAACAACCATGAACTGGAAAGGTATCCTTACAACAGTATTGATCAGCGCGGCCACGGCCGTAGCAAGTGTGGGGCTGTACTCCAAATTCGAACAACGTAACAACTACGTTTGGAAGGACAGCCAGGGAAAGGTGCCTGTGAACTATGCCGGCTTTTTTAACAAGGACGGCAGTCCCGCAGAACCTGTAGACTTTGAAACGGCCGCCAATACCGCCATCCCCGCGGTCGTGCATATCAAGACCATCACCAACCCGCGGCAGGTGTCCAACAACCTGCCCCGTCAGCAACGCAACCCGTTTGCGGAGCTGTTCGGGCTGGGCGACGACGATCCCTTCGGGGATATGTTCCGGCAGCGGAACATCCCGGGCCAGCAGGCCTCCGGCTCCGGGGTCATCATCAGCGAAGACGGCTACATCGTAACCAACAACCACGTCATCGACGGGGCGGACGAAGTGAACGTCACGCTGAGCAACAAGAAACAATTAAAGGCAAAGGTGGTCGGCAGCGACCCATCGACCGACATCGCGGTGCTGAAGATCGAAGGGCACGGTTACCCCTATCTCCTGTATGGGAACTCGGATGACGTGCACATCGGCCAATGGGTGCTGGCGGTAGGCTATCCCTTCACCCTGGAAACCACGGTCACCGCGGGGATCGTCAGCGCCAAGTCCCGCGCCCTGGGGATCAACTCCCGCAAGGCCGCCAACACCGCGATCGAGTCCTTTATCCAGACCGACGCCGCGGTCAACCCCGGTAACAGCGGGGGCGCCCTGATCAACCCGAAGGGTGAGCTGATCGGCATCAACTCCGCCATCGCTTCCCCCACCGGTTCTTTCGCGGGGTACTCCTTCGCCATTCCGGTCAACATCGCCAAGAAGGTGGTCAACGACATCATCGCCTATGGCTCCGTTCAACGCGGTTACCTGGGCATCGAATATCCCAACGAGCAGCAGCTCGACGAGCTTACGCCGGAACAGCGTAAGCAACAGGGGCTCCGCGACGACGTCGACGGCGTATTCATCAGCGCGGTCACCAAGGGTGGCGCCGCTGAAGCCGCCGGTCTCCAAAAGGGCGACGTCATTACCAAAATCAACGGTAGCACCATCAGCGGCGGCGCCGACTTGCAGGGGCTGATCGCGCGGTACAAACCCGGTGAAAAGATCACCATTACCTTCAAGCGCGACGGTGGCGAACACAGGGTCGACGCCACGCTGAAGAACAAGATCGGCACCGAGGACATCACCGTCTCCACCGTCCTGGACAAGCTGGGGGCCCAGCTCACCACCCTGGACGAAAAGAAGGCCAAGCAACTGGGTGTCAAGGGCGGGGTCGTAGTCTCCGGCATCAGCCGCGGGATCATCAGCGACCAGACCATGATGAAGAACAATTTCGTCATCCTTCGCGTGGATGGCAAGGACATCGTGAATACCGACCAGCTGAAGGCGGCCCTGGCCGGTAAGTCCAGCGTCAACATCGAGGGCATATATCCCGGTTTTGAAGGCGTCTACCAGTATGGTCTGAACGACCTCAATGGCGCCGGCTCTTCGCAAGGCGGAGACGACGACGGGCAATAACGCAGTCTACCAAACATATAGGCTAAAGGGCCGCCCATCACGGGTGGCCCTTTTTCATACCGTGTCGTGGCCTAACTTTGCGGTATGAGAAAGTTAACGTTGATGGCGCTGGCCCTCCTCCTGACGGCGGCCGCCTCCGCCCAGGGAAGACCGGTCTTCTACCACGGCTGGTGGCAGGCGAACATCGTCCGACCCGATGGGCAAAATATCGTTTTCAATTTCCTGGTCAAGGACTCCGCGGGCAAAACCATACTGTATGTCCGCAACGCCGCCGAAAGGCTGCTCGTCGACGACATCCGCTTCACGGGTGACTCCCTCCAGATCCATATGCCCTTCTTCGAGGCGTCCTTCCGGGCGCGTATCGAAAAAAACGGCCGGCTCACCGGTGAATTCGTCCGGCGTTTGGCCGAAGGCGAGCTGGTGATGCCCTTTTACGCGCTGCCCAACAACGAAGAACGCTTCGCCCTCACCGGCGGACCCGCCTCCAGAAACGCGCAAGGACGTTATGCGGTCCGCTTCATAAGCGCCGCGGGCGCCACGATGGATACCGCCGTCGGCGAATTCTTCCAGGACGGCAACCACGTCACCGGGACCTTTCTCACGCCATCGGGCGACTACCGCTACCTGGAGGGCGTCGTCACCGGTGACTCCCTCAAAGTGTCGACCTTCGATGGCAACCACTCCTTTGTCTTCACCGCGCGCGTCGGTCCCGATCGTAGCCTGCACGGCGCCATCTTTTCCAACAAAGCCCCCGCGGCCGCCTGGGAAGGCGCCTGGAATCCGCAGGCCAACCTCCCGGCCGGCGCCGCCGTAGCGCACCTGGTCAACAAGGACTCGGCCTACCTGCGCTTCCGCTTCCCCGACCTGGACAGCACCCTCGTATCCATCCGGGACGACCGCTTCCGGGGCAAGGTAGTCGTGATCCAGATCATGGGCTCCTGGTGTCCCAATTGTATGGACGAAACCGCTTTTCTTTCCCCCTGGTACCGCGCCAACCACCAACGTGGCGTCGAGGTCGTCGGACTCGCCTACGAGCGCTCTACCGACTTCCGGCGCTCCCGTGCCGGTTTGATGACTTTTAAAAATCGTTTTCACGTCACGTACCCCATGCTGATCACCGGCGTGACCGTGGGCGACCCCGACAAGGCGGCCAAGACGCTCCCGCAACTGGACGCCATCGACGCGTTCCCGTCAACCCTCTTCCTGGACAAACACGGCCGCGTCCGCCGCATTACCGCCGGTTTCGAGGGGCCGGGCACCGGGGAACATTACGCGGCGTTCCAGAAGGACTTCAACGACTATATCGATACCCTCCTGGCTGAAAATTGATTATATTTGGATATAGTATATCCAATGACGAAACAATATTTTTCCGCGGCCGTCCGTCATTTGCGGAACCGTCGCCTCTTTACGTTGCTCAATATACTGGGGCTGTCTATCGGTATCAGCGCCTGCTGGGTAGTATACCGGATCGCCGCTTTTGAGTTCAGCTATGAAAAAAACATCCCGGACGCCCGGCACATTTACCGGGTGGTGAGCGGCTTTGTCTTCGATGGCAAGGAGTCTTACAACGGCGGCGCTTCTGCCCCGCTCTACCAGGATTTGCGGAAAGAAGCGCCCGGATTGAAGAACGTGGTACCGCTGTTCGGGCAATGGGTGACTGCCGTACGGGTCGACAATCCCAACAGGGAACCGGTGGTGGCGGAGGAACCACAGGGCATCGCGGCTACCGATCCCGCGTACTTCTCCATGGTACCCTATCGCTGGCTGGCCGGCAACCCGGCTACCGCCTTGTCGGGACCCCACCAGGTCGTATTGACCGAAAGCCGGGCCCGGCAATATTTCCCGGGACTGGCGCCGCGCGATGTGCTGAACCGGACCGTCCAATATTTTGGCCAGGATACGGTAAGCCTTACCGTCGTCGGTATCGTTGCCGACCTGGAGGGGCAGACCGAGTTTACCGCCAAGGAGCTCTGCAGCCTGCCACCACGGGTCTATCCCCTGGCTGAGTGGACCAACACCAACGGACAGGATAAGCTCTATCTGCAGCTGCAACCCAATACCAGCGCTGCAAGCACCCTGGCGGAAGTCGGGCGCATCGTGGACCTGAAGGTCAAAGAATTCACGGCGCAGCGAAAAACGGCATTCAAGTTCAAACGGTGGTTTCAGTTGTTACCGCTGAGGGAGTCCCATTTTGCAACGTATATCCACGAACGGGACATGCACAAGATAAACAAAGACGTGCTCTACGGGCTGATCGGCGTCGCGGCATTCCTGATGCTCCTAGCGTGTATCAACTACATCAACATGGGGGTTGCGTCGATTCCCCAGCGGGCAAAGGAGATCGGTGTACGGAAGACGCTCGGCAGCAGCCGTTCGGCCCTGATCGGGCAATTCCTGGCGGAGACCTTGCTCACGACACTGGTTGCCTCCACCCTGGCGTATGTCCTCAGCCTGGGCGCCTTTTCGCTGCTCCGCGACATAATCCCGGAGGGCGTCCGTCCGTTGGGAGACGGTTGGAGACTGTTGCTTTTTATCACGATCGTCGTCATCGCCGTTACCGCGCTGTCGGGTTTGTATCCCGGGTGGCTGATCACCAAAGTCCGTACGGTGACCATATTCCGTCATGCATCCGTGCTCAGGAGCCGCGGGAGCCGGATCAGCCTGCAAAGGGGATTGATCGTTTTCCAGTTCGTAATCGCCATAGCTTTTATCGGCGGAGCCATCATCGCCGGAAGACAACTCCACTATGCGATCTATTCGGACATGGGTTTTGACAAGGAAGCCGTCGTCCTGGTCAGGATTCCCTGGAAATATCTCGACAACCCGGCTTATAAGGGCAGGCAATTCAGTCTGCTCGCCGAGCTGAAGACCATTCCGGGCATCCGGTACGCCGCCCTGGGCGAAGAACCCATGTCGTCCAGCTACAATTCGGGTTCGTTCAGTACGGCAACCGGCAATCCGGAGCTCGATTCCAGGAACGTATTCAGAAAACGCATCGATACCGGGTATTTCCGGATATATGGCTTTCACCTGCTGGCCGGACGGAATATCCTGGCATCGGATACCGCGACCGAGTACGTCATAAACGAGTCCGCCGTCAAGGCTTTTGGCTTCAATTCCCCCCAGGACGCCATCGGCAACCTCATCGGCGAACGGGGCGCTCCGAAGCTGCCCATCGTGGGCGTCGTAGCAGACTTCCATACGCAAAACTTCTATACGACCATCGATCCCGTAGCCATGATGGCCGATAACGAAAAACTGTCTACGATCAACCTTAAGATGGACGGAAACGTTCACAACTGGCAGGCCACGCTGAAAGCCGCGGAGCGGCGGTGGAATACCTTCTACCCGGCCGGTAGCTTCACCTACAGCTTTTACGACGACACGATCGCCGCGTTATACAAGGACGAACGGAACATGGTAACGCTGGTCAACCTGACCACCGCCATCGCCATCTTCATCAGCTGCCTCGGGCTGTTCGGGCTGGCCGTCCTGACGGCTCACCAGCGTACCAGGGAGATAGGCATCCGGAAGGTGCTCGGTGCCTCCGTCGCAGGCATCGTAGGCTTGTTGTCGCGGGAGTACGTACAGCTCGTTGGCCTGGCCATCGCCATCGCCACGCCGGTTACCTGGTGGGCCATGCACCGGTGGCTGCAAAACTTTGCCTACAAGACGCCGCTAAGCTGGTGGCTGTTTGCCCTGGCGGGCATACTGGCGATAGCCGCCGCGCTGCTGACCGTCGGTTTCCAGGCATTAAAAGCGGCCAGGGCCAACCCGGTAAAAAGTCTGAAGACGGAATAACTAGCGCTCCATCACCATAAAGCCCCACGGCTGGAGGATGAAGTCCTTGTCGCGCCCGACGTCGCCCCGCCGCCCGGTAAAGGCGTCGGTATACGCGCCGGCGGCCCAGTCATCGTTCAACCGGAAGGTCGCTGCATCCCTGGAGAAATTCAGGTACACCAGCACTTCCTTGTCACCGCGTTTGCGCAAAAACGCAAACACCTTGTCGTCGGCGGTCGTGTGGAGGCGGTAGGTCGTGACCGCGGAATCGCCCGCGCGAAGGGCCGGATTCCGGCTATGGAGCGTCAGGAGCGTGTGGTAGAAGTCCTGGAGGGAAGGAGCCCCCCCACCCCAGTCGATGGGGTCGTGCTCGAAGAATTTCAAACGCTTGTGGTTCGGCAGCTCCTGCCCGCTATAGATCATGGGCAGCCCGTTCCAGGTACAGCTGAAGACGGCCAGGGGGAGCGCCATGTCGCCATATTTTTCGTACTCGGTGCCGTTCCAGGTATTCTCGTCGTGGTTGGCCGTGAACCAGAGGCGCATCGACTCCGCGGGCGGTTTGTCGTTATAGGCGTAGAGCACGCTGTCGAGGGCGGAAATAGCGCCGTGCTGTTTGTAGAACTCCTCGGTCCGGTGCATCCAGGTCCAGGTATAGGCGGCGTCGAAGACGGTGAGGTAGTCGGGGTTGTCGAGCTGGTCGAGCTCGGCCATCCAGAAAAGCGGCTTGACACTATCCACCGACCGCCGGGCCTCCGCCCAGAAGTCCAGGGGCACGAGCATGGCCATGTCGCAACGGAAGCCGTCTATGTCACAGGTCCGGACCCAGAACTGCATGCTCGATATCATGGAGGTACGCAGCGCGGGGTTGGCGTAATCCAGGTCGATTACGTCCGCCCACCCGTGGGGATCGTAGAATTGGCCATGCTCGTTCCGTTTATAGAAATCGGGGTGTTCCCTGACCCATTTGTGGTCCCAGCCCGTGTGGTTGGCAACCCAGTCGATGATAACCTTCAGCCCCAGGTGGTGCGCCTGCTGGATGAGGTTGCGCAGGTCTTCCAGGGTGCCGAATTCGGGGTTGACGGCGGTATAGTCCGCCGCGGCATAATAGCTGCCCAGGGTACCCTGGCGTTTCTCGACGCTGATCGGCGTGACCGGCATCAGCCAAAGGGTCTCCACCCCCATGGCCTTAAGGCGGGGAAGGGATCGGGAAAAGGCGTTAAAGGTGCCTTCCGGCGAATATTGCCGGATGTTGACTTCATAGACGTTGGTAGCGTGTACCCAGGGTAGGGGCTGAAATTGTTTTTCCATAGTTACTGGGGGCCGTCCGGACAGCGCCAGGGAAAGGCAGGCAAAACCAAGGAAAATCCGGACAAGCATGCAACAAACGTACGAAAGTCAATCCAAAAATGGCCGTAACTTTGCCAAAACTCCGCCTTCGAGCATGAAGCAGTTCGACGTTCCCATCATATACCGCAGTCCCCTCATCAGCGCGATCAAACAAGGTCGGAAGGACCAGGACAAACTAAAAAAGGACTTCAGCCCCACCCGGCTGGATTTCGGAGACATGCACCTGTACCTGGCCCGGCACTTCGGATTCTGCTACGGCGTCGAGAACGCGATCGAGATCGCCTTCCGCACCATCGAGGAGAACGCGGGGAAACGCATCTTCCTCCTAAGCGAAATGATCCACAACCCCCAGGTCAACGCGGACCTGCAGGAGCGCGGTGTCCAGTTCCTGATGGACACCTACGGGCACCAGCTGATCCCCCTGGAAGAGCTGACCGCGGACGACGTCGTGATCATCCCGGCCTTTGGCACGACCCTGGAAATCGAATCCAGGCTGGAGGCCATCGGGCTTAGGACCGAACGCTACAATACCACCTGTCCCTTCGTGGAAAAGGTCTGGAACCGGGCGGAAGCCATCGGCCAGAAAGGGTACACCGTCGTAGTCCACGGGAAGCCCCGGCACGAGGAAACCCGGGCGACCTTTTCACACGCTGCGTCCGGGGCGCCCACCGTGGTCATCAACGACATGCCCGAAGCCGAAATCCTGGCGGAATACATGAATGGCCAGCGCGCCCTCCAGGACTTCTATACCACCTTCAAGGGCCGGTATTCCCCGGGTTTCGACGTGACCAGGGACCTCCGACGTATCGGGGTGGTCAACCAGACTACGCAACTGGCCAGCGATACCCAGGCCATCGCCGAGTACCTGAAGGGCGTCACGGAAGGCATCGAGGGCGGCGATTTCGCCGACACCCGCGATACCCTGTGCTATGCCACCAACGACAACCAGACCGCCGTCCTGGGGCTGCTGGACACCCCCGCGGACGTCGCCATCGTGGTGGGCGGGTACAACAGCTCCAACACCACTCACCTGGTGGAGCTCTGCGAGCAAAAGCTCCCGACTTACTTTATCAATTCCGAGGAAAAGATCCTCTCGGTGGACGAAATCCTGCACTACGACTTCCACCAGCGCCAGGAGCGTCTGACCAAGAGTTTCCTGCCGTGGACGCGGCCCGTCCGCATCCTGTTGACCAGCGGGGCCTCCTGCCCGGATGCGCTGGTCGAAGGCGTGATCCGCAAGCTCGCGGGATTTTACCGGAAGGAATACCTGATCGAAAAGATCATCGAGCGGTACACGCGCCCTTAGGCCGCGGTGCGCTATAGGCGTTCGTGAACCAGCTTCATCGCCCAGACTAGCTGCTCCTCCATGGTCATGTACGAGTTGTCCAGCAGGACCGCGTCCTCCGCCTGTCTCAGCGGGCTGATCTCCCGGTGGGAGTCGATATAGTCCCTCATTTCCAGGTTCGCCTTGACCTCCTCGATCGATATATTGGGGTTTTTGGCGTACAGCTCCTTGAAGCGGCGCTCTACCCGCACGGCGTTATCGGCCGTCATGAATATCTTCAGCTCCGCGGAAGGGAACACCGTAGTGCCGATGTCCCGCCCGTCCATGACGATCCCCTTGCGCGTGCCCATCTTACGCTGCTGGGCCACCGCAAAGGTGCGGACCGGACCCAGTGCGGCGACCTCAGAGACCTTTTCGGCCACCACCATGTCCCGGATGACGTACTCCACGTTTTCCCCGTTGAGGTACATTTCCGATTTCTCCGAGTGCGCGTTCTGGTGGAACTCCAGGGACACGTCCGCCAGGTGGCTTTCCACGGCATGGGTGTCGGACCAGTCGATGTGGTGCCGCAGAAAAAAGAGGGTGATCGCCCTGTACATGGCGCCGCTGTCGATGTAAACGTATTGCAGTTCCTTAGCCAAACCGCGCGCCAGCGTACTCTTGCCACAGGAAGACCAGCCGTCGATGGTGATGATGATCTTTTTCACGCCCACAAAAATGCCGCAAAACGGGCACAAAAAAAAGCGCCCCTTTCGGAGCGCTCATTACTTCTTATGAAACGTCTAAACTTAAGCTTCTGCGGATTTCTCCTTTTTGGGGGACTTGATGTCCTTCTTCCGGAATTTGATCTTCCCGGCTTCCTTGTCCAGCTCCGCCAGCAGGATGTCGCCCTGGTTGATGTGCATGCTCAGGATTTCTTCCGCCAGGGGGTCTTCCAGGTACTTCTGGATCGCCCGGTGCAGGGGCCTTGCGCCAAACTGTGAGTCATACCCCTTTTCGGCGATAAAGCTCTTGGCTTCATCGGACAGCTCCAGGGTGAATCCCAGGTTGGTCAGCCTGAGCATCACACCCTTCATCAGGATGTCGATGATCTGGAAGATGTGCTCCTTGGTGAGCTGGTTGAAGATCATCACGTCGTCGACCCGGTTCAGGAACTCGGGGGAGAACGTCCGCTTCAGGGCCTTTTCGATGACGGCCTTGTTGTTCTCGTCGGCGTTCTGTACCCGGTTCGCCGTTGCGAAACCTACACCATCCCCGAAATCTTTAAGATGACGGACCCCGATATTGGAGGTCATGATGATGAGCGTGTTCTTGAAGTCCACCTTGCGACCCAGGCCATCCGTCAGCTGCCCGTCATCGAGGACCTGCAGGAGGATGTTGTAGATGTCCGGGTGGGCCTTCTCGATTTCGTCCAGGAGGATGACGGAGTAGGGCTTGCGGCGGACGCGCTCCGTGAGCTGACCGCCTTCCTCATATCCAACATAGCCGGGAGGAGCGCCGATCAGGCGGCTCACGGTGAATTTCTCCATGTATTCGCTCATGTCGATGCGGACGAGGGCTTCCTCCGAATCGAACATATAGCGGGCCAGCGCGCGGGCCAGCTCCGTTTTACCGACCCCGGTAGGCCCAAGGAAGATAAAGGTGCCTATGGGTTTCTTGGGGTCCTTCAGACCAACCCGGTTGCGTTGGATGGCCTTGACCACCTTGTCGATGGCCTCTTCCTGGCCGACCACGGCACCCCTCAGGTCTTCGGCCATCCGGCGGAGCTTGTCGCTTTCGGCCTGTACCATCCGGCGAACCGGGATACCCGTCATCATGCTCACCACTTCGGCGATGTCTTCCTCCGTGATGGGATAACGCTTGTGCTTGGATTCCTCCTCCCACTGGCTCTTGGCCTTCTCCAGCTCTTCCCCGAGACGCTTTTCGGTGTCGCGCAGGCTGGCGGCTTCCTCAAAGCGCTGGCTCTTGACGACCTTGTTCTTTTCCTGTTTGATGTCCTCGATCTTCTTTTCGAGGTCGAGTATCTCCTGGGGTACATTGATGTTCTTCAGGTGCACCCGGGCGCCCACTTCGTCCATCACGTCGATGGCCTTGTCGGGCAGGAGACGGTCGGTGATATAGCGGTCGCTCAGCTTCACGCAGGCATCCACGGCATCCCCGGCGTATTCCACGTTGTGGAACTCCTCGTATTTGGGCTTGATGTTGTTCAGGATCTGGATGGTTTCATCCACGGTGGGGGGATCGACCATCACCTTCTGGAACCGGCGATCCAGGGCCCCGTCCTTCTCGATGTACATCCGGTACTCGTCCAGGGTGGAGGCGCCGATGCACTGGAGCTCACCCCTGGCCAGGGCGGGTTTGAAGATGTTGGAGGCGTCCAGCGAGCCGCTGGCGCCGCCCGCGCCGACGATGGTGTGTATCTCGTCGATGAACAGGATCACGTCCCGGTTCTTTTCCAGTTCGTTCATGATTGCCTTCATGCGCTCCTCGAACTGGCCGCGGTACTTGGTACCGGCCACGAGGGCGGCGAGGTCCAGCGAGATCACGCGCTTGTCGAAGAGCACCCGGCTGACTTTGCGTTGCACGATGCGCAGCGCGAGACCCTCCACGATAGCGGTCTTACCCACGCCGGGTTCGCCGATCAGGATGGGGTTGTTCTTCTTACGGCGGGAAA
Organism: Dinghuibacter sp.; assembly: GCF_035492835.1. Classification (NCBI taxonomy): domain Bacteria; kingdom Pseudomonadati; phylum Bacteroidota; class Chitinophagia; order Chitinophagales; family Chitinophagaceae; genus Dinghuibacter; species Dinghuibacter sp. Next base: position 14,660 of record NZ_DATJIY010000139.1, on the reverse strand, counting down.
GTATCTGCGAAACACGTTCGATCTCCTCCTCCCTGCCCACGATGGGGTCCAGCGAACCGGTCTCTGCCAGGCGCGTGATGTCGCGTCCGAAGTTGTCCAGGACGGGAGTCTTGCTCTTGGCGTTACCGGCTGCCTTGGCGCGTTGACCTGCGTAACGCGATTTTTCATCCTCGAATTCTTCCTCCGCCGGATCGTCCGCATATTCGGAGCGAGGGTTGGCATTGCTTTGCACCATACCCAGCTCGTTCCGGAATACGTCGTAGTCCACGTCGAATTGATTCAGGATTTGTGTGGCGATGTTCTCGCGGTTCTTGAGGATCGACAGCATCAGGTGCTCTGTTTCCACCTGGGGGCTCTTGAGCGCCTTTGCTTCCAGCACCGTCACGCGGATGACCTTTTCAGCCTGCTTGGTGAGCGGTAGGCTGTTTATGTTGGCAATGTTCTTGCCGGTTTTATCTTTTACAGCGAGTTCGATTTCCTTACGAAGTTCATAGAGGTCGACGTTAAGGGTTTTCAGTATCTTCACTGCCGTATTATCACCTTCCCGGATCAGTCCTAGCACGAGGTGTTCGGTACCGATGAAATCATTTCCCAGTCGCAAAGCCTCCTCCCTGCTAAATGAAATGATCTCTTTTACCTGCGCTGAAAAATTATGGTCCATTTTTATAGGTTTGATTTTTCGGTTCTTTACAATAATAACAAATATTTTTGACTAGCCATTGGCGGTTGTTCCGCACATTCTGTTAATAAGTAGTTTATTAGCATCATGAATAGAAAAGTCAAAATTGATACCAAAGAGAAATTTCATGTTATAACGCCTGTTGAGGCGCATCTCTCTGCTAATTTGACAGATAATTTAAGCAATTTGATGCATGAATTCCTCGAAAATCCCATTAAAAGCATTGTTTTTAACGCGGAGAACGTGGAATCCATTGAAAAACCCGTGGCTGACTGCCTGGCTGCTTTGCAGGGCGACTTCCAGGCCGAAAATGCATCTTTTGTCATCTGCTGTCTGAAGCCGGCCGTCCGCAAAGCGTTCCTGGACTGGGGTCTCCTGGACGTCCTGAACATCACGCCCACGGAGAGTGAAGCCTGGGACATCGTGCAGATGGAAGAGATCGAACGGGAATTATTTGGAAACGAAACGGAGGAGTAATCCAGTATGCAGGGCGTCACGATTTTGGGGAATAACTCTGCCGTACCCGCATTCGACCGGCATCCTACGTCGCAGGTGCTGACGACGCGGGAGCAGCTCTACCTGATCGACTGCGGGGAAGGGACTCAAATACAAATTATCCACTATAAGATTCGGCGTTCGAAGATCCACCGCATCTTCATATCGCACCTGCATGGAGACCACTACTTCGGGCTGATAGGGCTGATCAACAGCATGGGTCTTCTTGGACGCATACAACCCCTGCACATCCACGGTCCCGCGCCACTGTGGGAGATATTGCAACTACAACTGCGCGAGGCAGATACGCACTTACCGTTCGATTTGCAGTTCCACCCTTTGCCCGCGGAGGGCTTCGTGGCGGAGGACAAGAATACGGTTGTGCATTGTTTTCCCACTAACCATCGGATTAGCTGCTGGGGCTTTTTGTTCGAAGAGAAACAACCGACCCGCGCCGAAAAGGACGCGGGCCGGACCCGGGGCTTGTCTTACGCGTTCTGCGCGGATACCCGGTATGACCCAGCCATGGCGGAGCGGATCAGGGGCGTCGATTGGATGTACCATGAAACGACCTACCTCGACGAGCTAAGGTCCACCGCGGAAGCCCGATACCACAGCACGACCCGACAGGCGGCCGAAATCGCCCGTCAGGCGGGAGCGAGCCACCTGCTGATCGGCCATTTCAGCAGCAAATATGCGGAGCTGGAGGCCTTCCAACAGGAGGCCGCGGAAGTCTTCCCGAATACTTATCTCGCTACCGAAGGCACCACCTTCCTGTTCAGATAAGCACCGTAGGCTGGCGCGCCGACGGTTGGCGCTCCGCTGGCCGGCGCGTTCAGCGTGTTCTTCGCGAAGTCGTCGGACCAACCCGCCACCGTGAGGTGGAACGTCGTGTCGCTGTTTATCGTCACCTTCCTGGAGTCGATGGCTTTCCCGTCGGCAGCGCACTCGATGGTCTTATCGGTCCCCCGGGTCACCTTGATCTCGTAGCTGTTCGCGGGCACGTTTGCGAACGTCGCGACGAACTTGCCCGTGGCGTCCTTGACGAATTGCGAATTTTGATCGTTAGGAGTCCATTGATTATAATCGCCCGTCAGGAACATCGCGTCATCGGGGTGTTTCGGCGGAATGGCGTCCAGGACGATTTTGACAGAATACTGCGCCGACGCGGCGATACAGGAAAATACGACAAGGGCCAGTAAGGAGACCTTTTTGCGCATAAGGATAGATTTACGCAGAAAGTACGGCTTTTCCCACGAAAGCGCAAACCGAACGCACAAACGGTTATCGCGCCGTCCCCAGCTTCGCCGCAAAGTCGCGTACCTGTCTCATCACGTCGTCGCTCAGCGGTACCAACGGTAGCCGCAGGACGTTCCTGATAACTTTGTATTCGGCCAGGAACGCCTTCACGCCCGCCGGGTTGTTCTCGGCGAAGAGGAGGTCGATGCCCTCCACCAGCTGCTCCAGGAGCGGCGCGGCGGCGCCGAAGTCGTCAGCCAGCGAGAGCCTGACCATGTCGGAGAATATACCGGGCCAGGCGTTCGCCGCCACGCTGATGACGCCGTCCATACCACAGGCGATCAGCGGCAGCGCCAGGTGATCGTCCCCGCTGACGACCAGGAAGTCCTCCGGGACGTCCCGGAGGATGTGGAGGCACTGGACGATATTCCCGCTGGCTTCCTTCATACCGGCGATGCCGGGCACTTCATGGGCCAGCCGCACGGTCGTGGCGGCGCTCATGTTCGAACCCGTCCGCCCGGGAACGTTGTAGAGGATCACCGGCTTGGGCGACGCGGCGGCGATGGCTTTATAGTGTTGGAAGATGCCTTCCTGGGAGGGTTTGCTGTAATAGGGGCTGTTGCTCAGGACGGCAGCGGTACGGTCCAGGGGCAGCGTCTCGAGGTCACGGATCACCGAGGCGGTGTTGTTTCCGCCCACGCCGGCGACCACCGGCACCCGGCCGGCGGCCTTGTCGAGGGTAAAGGTCAACACCTGCCGTTTTTCCTCGGAAGAAAGAACCGGCGGCTCACCCGTGGTACCGAGCGAAACGAGGTATTCGACACCGCCATTGATGACATACTCGATCAGGGCTTCCAGGGCTGTATAGTCGACCTGGAAGTCGGTGGTAAACGGTGTGACCAGCGCCACACCCGTCCCGCGCAAAAGCGTCTTTAACATATGTGATTGATTACTAGGCTAATTCTTCAAAAAAGCCCATTTGACTGAACTTGTTGATCCGTTGCTCGATGCGCTCTTCCGGCGTCATCCGTTTCAATTCCGCCAGGGCGGCGACCAGGTGGTCCTTAAGGATACCGGCGGCCAGGTCGTAGTCCCAGTGGGCGCCCCCGTCCGGCTCCGGGATGACCCCGTCGACCAGCCCGAAGCGGGACATGTCCTGGGAGGTGAGCTTGAGCTCTTCCGCCGCCTTTTCCTTTTGTTCCCAGCTCCGCCAGAGGATGGAAGAGCAGTTTTCCGGGGAAATGACCGTATACCAGGTATTCTCCATCATGAACACGCGGTCCCCCACGCCGATTCCGAGGGCTCCCCCGCTGGCGCCTTCCCCGATGATCACACAGATCACGGGTACGCGCAGGCGCATCATCTCAAAAATATTTTTGGCGATCGCCTCCCCCTGTCCCCTTTCCTCGGCCTCGGGACCGGGATAGGCGCCGGGAGTGTCGATCAGGGTGACCACGGGTTTGTTGAATTTTTCGGCCAGTTTCATCAGCCGGAGCGCCTTCCGGTAACCCTCGGGATTGGCCATCCCGAAGTTCCGGAGCTGCCGCATCTTGGTATTGATGCCCTTCTGGTGGCCTATGAACATGACGGTCTCTCCGTTCAGCTGCGCAAAACCCCCGATCATCGCCTTGTCGTCCCGGACGTTCCGGTCCCCATGGAGCTCTATGAAGTGGGAGGTCATGCGTTTTATGTACGCGGCGGTATACGGCCGCTCGGGGTGCCGGCTGAGCTGTACCCTTTGCCAGGGCGTAAGGTGATCCGTGAGCTCCTTCCGTTTCTCCAGTACCTGGGACTCCAGCTGCGTCAGCGACGCTTTATAGTCCACCTTCTGGTTCTTCTCCGCCATGTGCTTCAACTGGGCAATCTGATCGTACAGCTCTTTAATCGGTTTCTCAAATTCCAGGAATTGTCGATTTTGTGTGGTGGTAGCCATATCCGGGTTGAAAGGTAAAATGGGGTGTAAAAATAGGGTATTATCCCCATTTCACACGTTTTAGGCCTGTGGCGCGGCATTTTCGCCGGTGGCGCCGCCTTCACGCTTGCGCCGCGCGAATTCCTTGCGGTACGCGATACGCATGATGAGCACAAACAGCACTGGAACGAAAAATATGGCCAGGCCAGTGGCCGCGAGCATCCCGCCCAGTACGGTTATCCCGATGGTTTGCCGGGATACGGCGCCCGCGCCCTTGGCCAGCACCAGCGGCATGACGCCGAGGATGAACGCCAGGGACGTCATGAGGATGGGCCGCAACCGGACCCGCACCGCGTCGAGCGTTGCGGCCAGGAGGTCCATCCCGTGGTCAACGCGCTCCTTGGCGAATTCCACGATCAGGATAGCGTTCTTTGCCGCCAGGCCGATCAGCGTCACCAGGCCAATCTGGGCGTATACGCTGTTCGAGATTTTCGGGGCCAGCGTAAGGGCGATGATGGCGCCGAACGCCCCGATGGGCACCGCCATCAGTACCGAGAAGGGCACCGACCAGCTTTCGTACAGCGCCGCCAGGAAGAGGAAGACAAAGACGATCGAGATCGCGAAAATGTATCCGCCGCTGGATCCCTGGCTGACCTCCTGCCGGCTGAGCCCCGAAAATTCGTAGCCGTAACCGGTCGGGAGCACCTGGGCGGCCACCCTCTTCAGGGCATCGATACCCTGACCACTCGAGAAGCCCGGTTTTGTCGTGCCGTCGATTTCCGCCGCGCGGAAGAGGTTGAAGTGGGTAATCAACGGCGCGCTTTCGACGATCTTGCTGCTCAGCACCGTGCTGATGGGCACCATGACGCCTTCATTGTTCCGGACGTAATAGTTGCCCATCTGGGATATGTTGTCGCGGTAGAAGGTATCCGCCTGGGCTACGACGTGGAAGGTCCGGCCGTAGAGCGTAAGGTCGTTAACGTATTGGCTGCCCATAAAGGTCTGCATGGCCGTGAACACATCGGATACACTGATGCCCAATTGTTTGCATTTTTCCCGGTTGACCGTCACCTGGTACCCCGGGGTCCTGGCGGTGAAAAACGAGAAAGCCCTGGCGACCTCCGGCTGCTGGTTGGCCATGGCTACGAACTGTTGTGTCACCCTGGCGAATTCCTGGATGTCCCCCGCGCCCGACTTCTGCTCCAGCATAAAGGTGAAGCCCGCGGAGGCGCCGAGACCCGGGATGGCCGGTGGCTCGATCACGACGACGTTGGCTTCCTTGGCGACCTGGGAGAACTTCCGCTGCAGGTCCGCCACGATGGCATCCGCCTGGAGGGAGGCCGCCTTTCGTTTGTCCCAGGGTTGCAACTGGCAAAAGATGGTACCGCTGTTCGATTTGGCGGCGCCGGTAAGCACGTTGAACCCGCCCAGGGCCGCGTAGTGCGCGATAGCGTTCGAGTCCGCGGCGAGCACCTTTTGCATGTTGAGGAGGGTTTGCAAGCTGCGCGCGGTGGATGTCGCTTCCTGGAGCTCGAAGGTGATATAGACGCGTCCTTCGTCTTCCTGCGGGATAAAACCGGTGGGCTTTTTCTTGAACAGTAAGAAGGTCACCACGAATATACCACCGAGCACGAGCACCATGACCGGCCAAGCCTTGATAAACCGCTTGACCGTATTGGTATAACCGTTCGATAATTTTGAAAAGCCGTTATTGAACCAGTAAAAGAACTTGTTGATGCCGGTGGAATCCTTGGCGACGTGCATGGGTTTTAGGATGAGCATGCAGAGCGCGGGGGTTAGCGAGAGCGCCACAAAGGCGGAGATGATCACCGACACGGCGATGGTGATGGCGAACTGCTGGTACATGCGGCCCACGATACCCGGGGTGAAGCCCACGGGCACGAATACCGCGGCCAGGATCAGGGCGATGGCGATGACGGGGCCCGAGATGTCCTTCATGGCCTGAACGGTCGCGTCCTTGGCGTTCATGTGCTGTTCGTCCATGTAGTGCTGGACCGCCTCCACCACGACGATGGCGTCGTCCACGACGATCCCGATGGCGAGCACGAACCCAAACAGGGTGAGCGTATTGATACTAAAGCCCAGCGGTATGAAAAACGCAAACGCGCCGATGATCGAAACGGGGATGGCCAGCACCGGGATAAGCGTTGCGCGCCAGCTTTGCAGGAACAGGAAAACGACCAGCACCACCAGGCCCAGGGCCTCCAGCAGGGTCGTTTGCACCTCGTCGATGGACACCTTGACCACCGATACCGACTCGAAAGGCACGACGTAGTCCACGTCGTAGGGGAAGGACTGTTTCAGGTCCGCGAGCGTCGCGTATATACCGCTGGCCACCTGGAGGGCATTGCTACTCGGCGTCTGGTAGACCAGCAGATAGGAGGCGGGGCGGCCGTCGACGAAGGAGTTGTTGGCATAGGCGAACTTGCCCAATTCCACGCGCGCGATGTCTTTGAGGTAGATCAACGAATGCGTGGACGGCATGGTCTTCACGATGATGTTCTCGAAATCGGAGACCTGGCTCAACCGGCCGTTGACATACACGTTGTACTCGAACGGCTGCGCCTTGGGTTGCGGCGGCGCGCCCACGGCGCCCGCGGCTACCTGGACGTTCTGTTCCTGGAGGGCGTTCGAGATGTCGTTTGCCGTCAGGTTGTATTGCGCGAGCTTGTCCGGTTTGAGCCAGACGCGCATACTGAAATCGTCGGCGCGGGAGATGACGTCCCCTACCCCGGGCACGCGGAGCAGGGCGTCGCGGAGATAGATGTTCGCGTAGTTGTCCATGAACGGCACGCTATGCGTACCCTTGGGGGAAAACAACGCCACCAGCAGCAGGATCGTCGGGCTTCTTTTACGCACCACCACCCCCAGCCGGCTGACCTCCTGGGGGAGCAGGGGCGCGGCTATCGCCGCCCGGTTTTGCACGTCCAGAGCCGCGATGTCGACGTCGGTGCCGATCTGGAAGTTGACGCTCATATTCATCACGCCCGAGCTCGTGTTGGCCGTCTGGATGTAGTCCATCCCCGGTACCCCGTTCACCTGGATCTCGATAGGCGTGGCGACCGTCTGTTCGATCGTCTGGGCGTCCGCACCGGTATACGTGGCCGTTACCGAGACCACGGGGGGCGATATGTTCGGGTACTGGCTGATGGGCAAGCTGCTCATGGCCAGCACTCCCACCAGGATGATGACGATGGAGATAACGATGGCGGTATTGGGACGTCGTATAAATGTATCGGCGATCATGGGTTGCTATTTGATTTTCACCACGCTCTTGTCATGCAGGCGTTGTATACCGTCCTTGACGATCACGTCCCCCGGCTTGAGCCCGTCCAGGACAACGACCTGTCCGCCGTTCCGGGGCCCGAGCCTGATGCGTTGCTGGTGGACGACGGTGTCCTGGACGACAAACACGAAGTATTCGCTCATCTGCTCCACCGCGGCAATCATGGGGATCACCACCTGGGGTCCGCCCAAGGGATTGAGGACGCGGACATTGACGCTCATCCCCGCCACCAGCGGATCGGCGGTCTTGTTGGGCGTGGTGATGCGTACGGTGATCGTCCCAGTCTGGGGGTCTACCGCCCGGTCTTTCGTATAAAAGGCGCCAAAGGCCGGGTACCGGGTCTGGTCGGGGAGGTATAAGGTGAACAGCGAGTCTATGTGCCCGTACTGGCGAAGCACCTTTTCAAAAGCGGGGATCTGTTTTTCATCCAGCTGGAAGTCCACCGCCATCGGGTCGTCGCTGGAGATGGTATTGAGGATGGTCGATCCCTGGCTGACCACCGCTCCCAGCCGGACCTGGGAAATGCCGATGGTGCCGTCGAAGGGCGCCAGGATCGTCGAGTAGTGCAGGTCCGTCTCCGCGCTGGCCATGGCGGCCTTGGCGGACTCCACCTGTGCCTGGTCACTTTTCTGCGCGCTGACCGCGTAGTCCAGCTTTTGCTTGGCCACGGCGTCCTGCTGGTACAGCCGGGTATAGCGGTCCACGTCCTGCTGGTCCTTGAGCATCGCGGCCTCGGCGTTGTGCAGGCCGGCCAGGGCCTGGTCGTAGGTTGCCTGGTATTTGCGCTTGTCGATCTCGTACAAGGGTTGTCCCTGGCGGACGTGCTGGCCATCCTTGAACTGGATGGCAGTCACGTAGCCCTGCACATCCGCGTGTATGTCGACCTGCTTGAGCGGAACCACTTTCCCCGGATAGGTGGTGGAAAAGGTCATGGCCTCCTCCTTGACGGTATCGGTCGTCACCGGTACCGGCGGAACGGCCGGGGGCGCCTTGGACGCAGAATCCCCACAGGACGATAAAAGGGCGATCATTGCCAAAAGCTGTACATGTACCTTCATGAGCGTTAATTGATGTTTGTATTGACCGTACCCAGGGCCTTGAGCACGTCCATCTTGTCGCTGAGGAGCGCAAACAGGGCGTCCAGACCGGTGATCTCCGAGGCCCTCAGGTCGGTCTCGGCGGTGATCACGTCAAGGTATGTTTTGATACCCTCCCGGTATTGGAGGGTAACCGTGTTATAGACTTCCTTGGACAGGCCGATGTTTTCCTGGGCGGTCGTCCAGTTGGCGAGGTCCCCTTTATACGCCGCCATGGCCTGGGCGAACTGGGTGTTGATGACCCGCTTCGTGTCCTCCAGGCGGAGGTCCACCAGCTCGGCGCCCAGCTTCGCCGCGTGCATCGCATATATCCGCTTAAAGCCCTGGAAGATGGGAATGCCGAGCGTCAACCCTATATAGGAATTGGGGAAGTTGGCACTGTACAGCTTGCTGAAGGTGTTGTTTCCGTAGTTCACGTTGTAGTCGTAAAACGCCGAAAGGCTGGGCAGCCAGCCCAACCGCTGGTAGTCGTACTGCGCCATCGACAGGTTCTTCAGGGTTTCCAGGCTTTGGACTTCGACGCGTTTGTTCACGTCCAGCTGCTGGGCGGTGTCGAGCATGGCTTCCGCGACCATGGCCGCCGAGTCGGACTGCAGCTTCAGGGTGCTGTCCGTGGGGAACCCCATCAGCTGCTTCAGGTAGGCGTATTTCGCGGGGATGGCCGCCAGCGCCTGCTTGTACTGTACGCGGGCGTTGTTGAGCTGGATGGTGGCCTGTTTATAGTCGGTTTTATCGACGATCCCGCTCTGGTATTGGTTGTAGGTGTCCTTGAGGTTGCGCTCCAACCGCTGGATGTCCTCCAGCAGGATGCTCAGCTGGAGCTCGCTGGTATAGATGGCATAGTAGGCCTTGCTGACGTCGACAACGAGGTCGATCCGGGCGCTGTCCACCGATTCGCCGGCATAACGGCGGTAGTACTTCGATGTCCGGGCGGCCAGCATTACGTCCCGGTTGTATATGTTCTGGGTGACGCCGAGGGAAAGCGTGGACACGTTGACAGGCGTGGCCGGGAAGGTGGTGTAACCGCTGGTGCCGGGCGTGATGAGGGAATCGGGGAAAAACGTCTGGGTGGGTTGAAAATAATGTTCTATCCCGGCGTTCCCATTTACCTGCGGTAGCCAATCGGACAGGGCGCCCCTGATGTTATAGTCCACGATCCGCTGGTTCAACAGCGAAGCCCTGATACCGGGTTGGTGCCGGACCGCATACCGCAGACACGAGGACATATCCATGACGACCGTGTCGGGGTTCTGTGCGTTTACGGCGCATACGGTGCCGACAAACAACAGGCAGGCAAAAAACTTCATTGGCATAGCACGATTAGGTGTTATACCGAATGTACCCCAAATTTGGAACGTGGTAAAAAATAACTACAGGAGCGGCGCTTCCGTGCGACCGGCGCCGGCGCGGGCTCATCACCCGGCGTCAGTGCGCGTCCTTCCCTAGAGCACCCGGCGTCCGCGGGTGAACCAGCGGTCCCAGTAGTGGATCGTGACCGTGAGTCGTACGAAGTCTTCCTTGATGGAGCCGATCTCGTAGTTGCTGGTCTGGCCGTATTCCAGTGCGATGTGGTACCCCCATTGCGGGTAGCGCAGCGGATTGATCCCGATACCCATGGTGGCACCCCATTCCTGGAGCGGATAGCCCTGCACGTTGATATACGACCTCTGGTAGTAGCCGCCCAGCTGGTAGTAGACGTGCTCGACCGGCGTATTGAAGATGTTCGCTTTTTTGGACACCTCGAAGCCGGCGGAGTAACGGTCAGCGTTCTCCAGGCTGTAGCCGGTACCCTGGTAGTTGAGCGGGGACCACATCTGGCGGGAATAGTCCGCCAGAAAGCTGACCCTTTTCATGACGCTTTCCTTGGACAGCTGAAAACCGCCCCCATATCCGGAAGGGAGCTGGAAGACGTTCCTGTCCAGCAGGACGTTCCCGTTGGGCAGGATGGTGTTGCCGCTGATGGTCACGACGCTGTCCTCGGCATACAGAGGTTGCTGGGGCGTGTAGGTAGCCCCGAGCGTAAGGCCCCATTTCTTTTCCTTGCCAAAGTGGGTATAGTATTGGGCGCCGAAGTCGAAGAGCACGTTCCGCATGTACAGGTTGCGGGTCGTCGTCACGTTGGCGTTGGCCGTGGGGGCGATCAGGTTCTCGGACTGGTTGAGCGCGCCGAACATAAAGGAAGCGGTAGCGCCCACCGAAAAGTGTTTCCCTATGGAAAAGCCATTCCCGAAATAGGCCTTATGGACCCCCCCGGTACCCTGGTAGGTTACCGTGGCTTCCTCCCCCTGGGGACCCAGCGGCTGCAGGCCGTTGTAGTCGTAATTCATCCGGCTGTAGGGTTGCAGACCGACGGCGGCGCCCCAGAACTTGGTCACCTTGGTGGCAAAGGAGATATGCGTGACCGTAAAGTCGTTGGAGAGCTGGTTGGTATAACCGGTGGTGGCGTTGGAGAAATTGGCGTTGGTGTAAGACGAGAAATCTCCCGAGCCCCCCGCCTCGATGTGGAACATCTGCGGGATAAGGGCCGTATAGGCCGCCGGGTTGTTGTTGATGATGTTGTTTTCGCTCCGATAGGCTATCCCGGTGCTGCCCATGCCTGCGGTACGGTTGTAAGCGTTATTCTCGATGACCCCGATCCCGTAGATGGAATAGGGCGACGTGGTATTTTGCGCTTGCACGACGCCCAGCGACGAGATAAAAACCAGTATCAGAAATGTTATTATACGCATATCAGGATTGGGATGACCCGGGCAAATTTACAGATAACTATAAAGTATTCTTTGTCGAGATGTAATATATAATCACCTGGCTCTGGTAGAAATTGGGCGAGCTGTAAGGGGATTGGTAGTATTTGTCCCCGAAAACAAACCGGTTGATCTGGGTATAGAAGTTGGCCGACGTCGGCTGGATGATCAGACCGCGTTTGTAGGCGGTCGCCGTGGGATCGTTCAACTGCTCCAGGAGATAGGAGGTGATGTCGAAGGTGTACTGGGTGTCGGAGCCGCCGTAGTCCAGCGTCAACAGGCCCTGGGACACCTGGCTGCCCGGCAGGTTGTTAAAGTCGGTCTGGAATAGGCCCAGACTGGACGGCAGCTGGTACTGGTAGGTAAAGCTCGGAACCAGGGGCCTTAGCACGAGCTCCGCCTTCGTGATCGTCCTGAGCGTGGTATCCTGGAGGTACATATTCCTCAGATAAGGGAATTCCACCTTGGCGGTGTACCCCAGCAGCGGGTTGACATACACCAGGTTGTTGAACCCCTGGTCAAAGGAGTACCGTTGCTGTACGATATCGCTGTATACCCGGGGGAACTGGTCAAGGGGGGGCAGGGGCTTGTTCTGCACTTCCAGGAACTGGTTGGCGGAGTTGGTAAAGCTGAACCTCATGAAGTTCCAGGACCGCGCCAGGTCGGGGTTGTGGTAATACAGCTTCATCATGACGCTGTCCTTCAGACCATAGATGATGCCGGGATTGGGCCCGTAGCCGGAACTGATCCGGATACCCGGGAAGAAGGTCGCGAACTGCTGAGCGTTGACCAGGTTCTGGTCGTTGTTCTTCATCATGTTGAAGAACATCTCTCCCACCGCGGGGTCGATGGGGACATAGATGGTGTCGGGATAGCTCGGATTGATCCGTACGCGGGTATGCCCGAGCACCTTGGAGACCGGGAAACTATCGTTACTGTACCACTGGTATTGCTGGGGCGGGAAGATCATCTGCGTCTGGATCTGCTCCGCGTAGACGTCCAGGAACTGGGTGGTGTCCCCATAGTAATACTTGGTGGGCACCACGTACAACGTCATGGAGTCGAAGGCGGAGCCCACTACGAGGTTGGTGACGGGGGGAGGCGATACCTGTACGTAGGTACGGGGTTTGATCGTTCCGAAGTATGTATCGTTGTAACCGCCCACCATGGCAACGCCTTTGGCTGAGGTCGGGACGCTGTCCACGAACAGGGTCGATAGTATGGGCGTCAGGGTATCCACCTTTACCACCTGTGTCAGGCCCAGGTCTATCTGGTTCTGCCCGGTGATGATATTAGCCTTTACGCAGCCGTCGAGACCATAAATGACCGTAAGTCCAAGCACACCAAGCCATAACAGCCTATTTCTCATAACCCTCCATATCATGAATACAAAAAATTTCGACTGCAATATTATCGGCATTACTGTTAGTATTTTGTTAGTATGGATTAAAAGTTTATTCTTATATACCAATGCAAAAGATTTATCTATAGAACGCGAACTCACGTATACATTACTATGCCCATAGACGGTTTGAAAACCCGCTGTTCGCCGCAAGTTCCCTTTTTTACCCCAAATTGTATATAGAAACGTTAAGTTGGTCTATAAATATCGAATGTAATTCCATTTTAACTATTTTAGCGCCGCAATTCAAAATAGTTTAGCCCTAAATTCAAAACGTGCAAATAATGAAAGTGCAAAGACTACTGTTTATTGTGGCGATGTCCGTTGTGTTGTTTTCTTGCGGTAATTCCAGTAACAACAATAACGGTGACTGGGTAACAAGGGCGGTCTTCAACGGCCAGAACCGCATCGGTTCGGTGGCGTTCACTGTCGGCGATACCGGCTACATTTCTACTGGTTTCGACGGCCAGTACTATTATAACGACCTGTGGGCATACGATCCCGCGGGGAACGCCTGGAGCGAAAAGGACACGTTCCCCGGTCCGCGCCGCGCGCTGGGCGTGGCTTTCGCCACGCAGAACTTCGGCTACGTCGGTGGCGGCTGGAATGCCAGCGGCCTCTATGGCTCGGTTCTTTATTTCAATGACTTTTACCAGTACAGCCCCGCGACCAACGCCTGGACACAGATCGGCAGCATGCCCGTCCCGGGCAACGCCGGCCGCAAATTCGCTGTGGCCTTTGGCTTCGGCGATCCTTACGACATCGGGGGCGTCCTTGGTGGCACCGACGGCCAGTACGTCTACAAGGACTTCTATGTATGGAATGAAAAGTCCATGTCCTGGAGCGCCGACAATGATTATCCCGGCCCGAAACGCCAGGGCGCCGTGTCCTGGACGTACAATTCCGCTAAAACCGGTTACCAGGCCTATGTCGTTACCGGTACCGGTGATAACAACACCAACCTGACCGACTTCTGGCGGTATTCTCCCGCCGCCACCGCCGGCAGCAAATGGGACAACAACCTCCGCCGTATCGCCGGTGTAACCGACCAGAGCTATGACGCAGGCTACCGCATCGTGCGCACCAACGCCATCGCCTGGCAGCAGGACAACAACGGCGTCCCCAAAGCGTACATCACCTTCGGTTCCAACGGCGCTAGCCAGATCGATTGCTGGGAGTACGACTTGTCCGGTACGGACCTGTGGACCCAAAAGAACAACTTCCCTCCCGGCGGCGGTCGCGTAGGCGCAGTAGCCATGACCATCCCCTATACCGATCCGAAAACCCAGCAACGGACTTCGGGTAGCTACGTAGGTCTCGGCGGCACCAGCCTCGCTTCGGGCCTGGGCGGCACTTATTACAGCGATTGGACGCAATTCTTCCCCAACCTGCCCTACAACCCGGATGACTACTACGCCCAATAAACGGGGAAAGCTGACCTGGCTTTCGTTGGGCCTGCCCGTGATCGGCCTGGCGCTGGTGACCTGGTATTACCTGGCGCACCGGACGACCGCCGCCGTTCCCCAAAGGGCCGGTTACGTCTACCTGGATTGTAAACCCTTCCCGGTGGCTAACGGCTCCGGCTGGGGCTACGACATCCTGGCCGACGGAAAGACCTACATCCACCAGGACCGCCTCCCCGGAGTCCCCGGCATCCATCCCTTCGCCACCCGCGAGGATGCGCTCAAGGTTGGACGATTGATGATCTCCAAGCTCAAAGCGGGGACGTTTCCGCCTCACGTGTCTTATCAGGAGATGCAGGGCATGGGAATTACCGTCAACTAG
>NZ_DATJIY010000138.1:0-10274 GCF_035492835.1 Dinghuibacter sp. | reverse complement strand
AGAGGCACCTCGCCCCGACTCCGGCGCCGATAGGCATGGGCGCACGGGCTTGGCGCGTATGGCATGGGCGCGGGCGGGTTAGCGCAGGCGGGTTAGGCGCGGATCGGTAGGGCGCGGGGAGTTTTAGGCCCGGGCGCGGGGGTCGACGACGCCGTAGAGGATGTCGGTCGCGAAATTCACGAGGGTGAAGGCGGCGGCGGAGAAGAGGACGGAGCCCATGACGATGGGGTAGTCCAATTGGGATAGGGCGTCGACGGTGAGCTTGCCGATACCCTTCCAGCCAAAGATATATTCTACAAAGAACGCGCCGGCCAGGAGCTCGGCGAACCAGCCGGTGACGGCGGTGATGACGGGGTTGAGGGCATTGCGGAGGGCGTGTTTCCAGAGGACGAGGCGGGGCGGGAGGCCCTTGGCGCGGGCGGTGCGGATATAGTCCTGGCCGAGGACGTCCAGGAGGGCGCTGCGGGTGAGCTGGGTGATGATGGCGAGCGGGCGGATGCCCAGGGTGAGGGCGGGGAGGATGAGGTGGGAAAGGGCCAGGCGGCGGCCGGTGAAGGGCTCGGTATCGAAGAGGCTGCCGGTCATGGGGAGGCCGATGTGGGCAACATACCCCAACAGGTAGGCGATCACGATGCCCATAAAGAAAGACGGCGCGGAAATGCCCAATACGCTTCCCACGATCAGCGTCGGGTTGTTGGGGCGGAGGGCGGCCAGGACGCCCAGCGGAATGCCGATGACGATGGCGATCAGCAGCGCGGCGCTGGCCAGGACGAGGGTGCCGGGGAGGGCCTCCCATAGCGAGGCGCCGACTTCTTTTTTGGTTTGGTAGCTGCGCCGCAGGTAGGGCCATTTGAGGCCGACGCGGACGTTACCGCCGACGAAGACGCCGCTCAGCCCCTTGGCGGCGATGTCGGCGCGTGTGTGGACGCAAAGGGGCGACACGTCGTCGAGGTAATAGACGAACTGCTTCCAGCGCGGCTGGTCGAGGTAGAGGTCCTTGCGGATCTGCGCCAGGGTCTTGGCGTCGCCGCTCTGGCCGAGGACCATGCGCGCGGGGTCGCCAAAACCCTGGAAGAGCCAGAAGACGACGGTAACGACGCCGAGGAGCACCGCGGCGCTGTAAGCGAGTTTCCGGAGGACGTAGGCCTTCATGGTTGTCGGGGCGCGGTCAGGCGCCGGCGAATTTTATGGGCGCTGGCATCAGCGTATTTTATCGAAATCGGCGTAGCCCCACTTCTTTGTCACCGTCGGGCCGTCCATCTCGAAGATACAGGGGTTGGTCCGGGCGGCCGTTTTGATGGCGGTCACATCGCACGTAAAGATCGGCAGACCGAGCTGCATCTGCTGGTTGAACAGCGCCTCGGCGCGGTCGCGCTGACCGGTGACGATGAAGAAGGGGATGTTCTTCTGCCGCGCGGATTTGGCGATCCGGGCGACCTCGGCGATCCAGGCGCCGCCGGTGTGCTCGTCGAAGTCCTTGCGGAAGAGGATGTAATAAGCGCCCGGCTGGCTGAGCAGGTTCATAGTCGTGTCCGCGCCGCTCGCGTTGAAGAGGACGAAGTCCTTGATGGGAGGCTCGTTGTCATAGCCTTCGCGGACGACCTTTTCGGACCGGTCGACAAAGGTGTAGCTATCGAGGTCGGCGGGAAGCTGGTCCTGGGTAAAGGTGTAGCGCTTGCCCGCTTTCTGGTAGATAAAGGTCAGCACCGTGGAATCGGGGATGGCGTCCACGGGGATCTGCATCTGCTGTACCAGGTTGTTGCCCTCCTTGAACGGGAGACAGTCCTTGACGGGGAGGTGTCTGAGCACATAGTTCTGACCGGCGATGCAAAATACGACGGTGACCAGGAGCAGGAGCACGCTCACAAAGCCGTTGAAGGCGGGGCGTATCTTCCCCCGGTTCAGGAACAGGAAGAGGATGAGGATGAGCAGGACCACGTCCTTGGTAAAGGTCTGCCGGGGCGTGAGCGGGATACAATCCCCGAAACAGCCGCAGGCCTTGATCTTGCCGGAGAACAGTACGTAGCTGGTGAGGAACAGGAAGAACACCATCAGGAGCAGCAGCAGCCAGCTGAAAAGCCGCATCTGCCAGCCCAGGAGCAGGGCCACGCCCGCCACGATCTCGAAGCCGATCATCGTCACCGACAGGGCCAGCGTGTAGTCGTTCCAGCCGTGCCAGTTCCAGGCGTCAAAGAATTCCTGCATCTTGTAGGCCAGACCCAGGGGGTCGTCGGCCTTGACGAGGCCGGAAAAGATAAAGAGAAGTCCGACCAGGATACGGCTGATCGTCAATGCTTTTTTCATACACCGGTGGTTTTTATCAGGGCAAAAGCGGCATAGTTGATGATATCTATATAACCCGCGTCGACGCCCTCGCTGATCAGCGTCTGGCCGTCGTTTGCGAGGATCTGGCGGATACGGAGGAGTTTCATGAGGATGAGGTCGGTCAGGCCTTCGACGCTCATGTCGCGCCAGGCTTCGCCGTAGTCGTGGTTTTTGGCGAGCATCACTTCCCTGGCGATGTGCAATGCGTCGTGGTAGAGCGGGAGGGCCTCGACCTTGCCGAGGTCCGCGGGCTCAGAGCCGCGTTTGAGCTGAATCAGCCCGATGGCCCCGTAGTTGATGATTCCCTGGAATTCGCTCCTTATGTCGTCCTTGACCTTTTGCACGCCGGTCTCCTGGATGGTGCGGATGCGTTTGGCTTTTATATATAGCTGATCCACGATCGAAATCGGGCGCAGGACGGTCCAGGCAGTGCCGTAGTCCTCCGTTTTATCGGTAAATATCCTTTCGCTGGTCGCGACAACCTCGTCGTATTGTTGGTCCGTCTGCATATTTTTGCGTACAATGGGGTATAAAAATAGTGGTTATACGCTGGACTGCAAGGGGGTTTTAGCAGGCCTGGACCGGCCGCGGGTGATGGGGATACTCAATGCGACGGATGACTCGTTCTTTGCGGCCAGCCGGGTCCGTGTAAATACGGAGCGGGCTTCAGCCCCCGTGGATTTGGCGGGCCGCATGCTCGAGGAGGGCGCGGACTTCCTGGACGTGGGCGGGCAAAGCACGCGACCGGGGAGCCGGGCGTTGAGCGCCGCGGAAGAGACCGACCGCGTATTGCCGGTGATCGAGGCGATCGTTCGCCACTACCCGGCCGCGCTCGTCTCCGTGGATACCTACCACAGCGGTGTCGCGCGGGCGGCGGTGCGCGCGGGGGCGGCGATGGTCAACGACATCAGCGCGGGGCTCTTCGACCCGTCGATGTTGTCCACGGTGGCGGCGCTGCGCGTGCCGTATATCGCGATGCATATGCAGGGGACGCCGCAGACCATGCAGGCCGACCCGCACTATGGCGACGTGGCGCTGGAGGTGTGCGACTTCCTGGCTGACGCCGCGCACCGGGCCGTCGCGGCGGGTATACACGACGTGGTGCTCGACCCGGGTTTTGGGTTTGGAAAAACACTGTCGCACAATTATACGCTCTTGTCGGAGCTCGACCGGCTGTCGGTGCTGGGTCGCCCGCTGCTCGTCGGCGTTTCCCGGAAATCGATGATCTATAAGACGCTGGGCGTAACACCGGAGGCGGCGCTCAACGGGACGACGGCGCTGCACATGGCGGCGCTCTTGAAGGGAGCGCACATACTGCGGGTGCACGACGTTGCGCCGGCGGTCGAGGTGGTGCGGCTGTGGGAGGCGCTCGGGGGGGGCAAATAAAGAAGCCCGGGCCTTCGGCCCGGGCTGTATCGAGTGCGCCCGAGGCGCGGTAGGACGGTTCGAGGCGCGATGGCGCGCGGTTTTGCGGAGCTTATTTATGCGCCGGCTGTGCCTGCTGGTGCTGTTGCGCCTGGGCGGCCTGCATCTGGGCGCGGATCTTGGCCATCATGGCGGGGCTCATGGCCTGACCGCCACCCATGCCCATGCCCATCGGACCCATCTTGCGGACGGTGTCGACGCTGAGTACCTCGATGTCGAAGATCAGGTTTTCGTTCGGCTTGATCTTGGGTTCGCGGCCGTACGAGCCGTAACCGAGGGCGGAGGGGATGTAGAGACGGGCCTTCGCTCCTTTGTGGAGAAGGGAGATACCGTCCGTAAAGCCGGTGATCATACCGCCGCGGTTGGGGGGTAGCCCCATGTTGACGCGGAGGGTGTCGCCTTTGTGGTGGAACGTGGTGTCGGTGTTGGAATCGAAGACGGTGCCTTCCAGGGTGCTACCGGTGTAGTTCACGCCGACTTCCTTGGAGCTGTCGATCGCGGGGCCGCTGCCGTTGTCGAGGATCTGGACGTAAGTGCCCTTGGGCGCCTTGACGGCCTGGATGTTGTGCTTGGACAGGTAGGCTTCGATGACCTTGTCGTCCTCGACCTTCTGGGCGATGGCCTTGACGGAGTCGCGCTCGCGCATCACGTCTTGCTCGTGACGGGCGTCGGCTTCGCCGCTGACCTGGTCGTGGAATACCGCGTGGATCTTGAAGTACGAGGTGATGAACTCGTGCGCCTTGGCAAAGGCCGGCATCGGCTGACCCTGGAAGAGGGAGTCGGTCGATTGTTTGACGACGACGCTGTCGCCGGCGCGGACCTTGCTGAAGATGGTGTAATACGGTTGGGGCAGCCGCTGGGAGTCGACCGGCGCGTAAGCGGGCATCTGGCCGACGGTGGTGCGGAGGGTGGAGTCCTTATACTTGAAGGTGATGTCGAATTTGATAACGGTCCCGTTCATCGCATAGCTGCCGGTATCGGACGAGCCGTGGATGATCTTGTAGAAGGTCCCGTGCGCCGCCTTTTTGAAACCGGCTTGTTCACAGCTGGTGCCGGCTGCGATGACCGCCGCCGCGAAAAAAAACAAAACAACTTTTTGCATGGATGATATTATTTATACTTGTTCGTTGGTGAGGGGAATCGGGTACTCGGTCTGGAGCGCGGTGATGTTCTCCTGGAGGGCCTTTTTGAACTGGGCCACCGTCTGGGTGAGCGAATCGGCGCTCCTGCCACCGGAGGCGTTGTAGTGACCGCCGCCATTGAAATACCGGCGCGCAAAGGTGTTGGTGTCGAAGGAGCCCTTGCTCCGGAAGGACCATTTGCGTTCTTCGTCCCGGTCGATGACGAGCCCGGCCAGGCGGATGCCCTGGATGCTCAGGGGGTAGTTCACCAGCCCTTCGGTGTCCCCGGTCTGTATCTCGAAACGGAGCAGGTCGCTCTTGGGGATGGCGATCAGCGCGGCGTTATACTCGTAGAAGACCTCCATCCGGTTGAGCAGGACGTGCCCCATGAACCGGAGGCGGTTCTCCAGGAAGTTGTCGTAGATGTATTCGTGGACCAGCCAGTGCCGGAGCCCTCGGTCCTTGAGGTCCGCCACCATCCGGTGCACCGCGGCGGTGGTCACCGGGAAACGGAACGAGCCCGTGTCGGCCATGACGCCGGCGTAGAGGCACTCGGCGATGGCTTCGTTGATGAGGTCGCCGTGCCCGGAATGGATGATGAAGTCATAGACCATCTCGGAGGTCGAGCTCTTGGAGGGGTCGCTGACGCCATAGGTGAAACGGTCCGCCTGTGGCTCCTCGTGGTGGTCGATTAAGACTTTGACGCAGTCGAGGCCCTCTATGACGGGGGCCATCCGCTTAGTCCTTGACAAAGTATTGAAATCCAAACAGAAGATCCAATCGGTCTGGCGCAGGACGGCCAGGGCCTTGTCCTGCATCCCCTCGAAGTCGAGGACCCGGTCGGCACCGGGCATCCAGCTGAGAAAACGCGCCCAATTGGTGGGGGAAATCACCGTCACGTCGTGTCCCAGCCGGGTCAGGAGGTGATAGAGACCCAGTGAAGAGCCGAGAGCGTCGGCGTCCGGTTTTTGGTGCATCGTAATCACCACCCTTTTCGCCTGCTTGTCCAGTTCCCCGTATATTTCCGATATTGGTTGCACGCTATAAAAATGGGAGCGAATATCTTATTTAAGGCGCACTTCCCCAAAAAAGATTATTTTCGCCGGCCAAAAGGCCGCCGTGTGGCGGCACCCGAGTTAGAACCATCATATATGAGCAATAGAACGTTTACAATGATCAAGCCCGACGCGATGAGCAACGGCCACGCGGGAGCAATTGTCGATCAGATCATCAAAGCGGGTTTCAGGGTCGTAGCCCTGAAGCTGACCAGCCTGAGCGCCGAACGCGCCGGGGAATTTTACGCAGTACACAAAGAGCGTCCGTTTTACGGGGAGCTGGTCGACTTCATGAGCAGCGGCCCGATCGTGGCGGCGATCCTGGAGAAGGACAACGCGGTCGAAAGCTTCCGTAAATTGATCGGCGCAACGAACCCCGCACAGGCGGAAGAAGGGACGATCCGGAAGCGTTTTGCGGAGAGCATCGGCAAAAATGCGATCCATGGGAGCGACAGCGATGAGAACGCCAAAATCGAAGGGGATTTCTTCTTTTCGGGGCTGGAACGTTTTTAGGATAACTTCCAAAATAATCAGGTGTGGGAACGGTTTCCGTTCCCATTTTTTGTTATATTGTCTCAGCTTAACCATCTGATTATATGATAAAATTATCCGTGTCAACCCTTTTGCTGCTTGCTGCTGCTTTAACCACTTTCGGCCAAAAGGATGTTCCCTCCTACGGGAAAATTGACAAAGATGACCTTACCGCGACCTCCTGCGACTTCGACCCCGAAGCGGACGCCTGCGTCCTCATAAAGACCGGCGACACCAAGTTCACGCTGGCGGGCCAGCCCTTCCTGGAGACGAGCTACCGTTTCCGGATCAAGATATACAAGGACAAGGGGATCGAACGCGCCAACATCAACATCCCGTTCTACGCCAAGGACCGGGACGAGGAGATCACGAGTATCAGCGGCGAGACCTATAACCTCGACGCCACGGGCAACATCGTAAAGACCAAGCTCGACCACGCCTCCATTTTTATAAAACCCATCGACAAGTCCTATTCGCAGGTGGCCTTCAGCCTGCCCGACGTGAAAAAGGGCAGCGTGATCGAATACAAATACACCAAGGTCTCCAAGGCCTTCTGGGAGATCGACAACTGGTATTTCCAGGAAGAGAACGCCCCGGTCCGCTACTGCCAGTATTTCCTGTCCCTCCCCCAGCCCCTGGTCTTTACCTACAACGTCAAACGCACGCTACCGATGGACGAAAAGGACGAGCAATACCAGGAGGCGCAAAAGACCTTTACGATGAAGAACATCCCGGCGCTCCGGGAAGAGCCCTATATGTCGGCGCCGCAGGACTACCTCCAGCACATCGACTTCCAGCTGTCGGCCATCCGGATACCCGGGGAGCCGGACCATAGTTTCCGGAGCACCTGGCCGCAGCTTTGCGGGGAACTGCTCGACGACGAAGACTTTGGCGCGCAGCTCCATAAGAACGTACCGCACACCAAGGACCTCGACGCCACGCTGGCGACGCTCAAGGATTCGCTGTCGCGGATGGGCGCGGTGTACAATTACGTCCGCAGGAATATGGCGTGGAACGGCGACCGGTCGATCTATTCCGAGGGGATCAAGACCGCCTGGGACAAGAAGACCGGGAGCACCGGCGATATCAACCTGCTCCTGATCAACCTGCTCCGGGACGCGGGGCTGGACGCCCGCCCCCTGCTGGCGAGCACCCGGTCGCACGGGCATACGAACCCCTTCTATCCCCTGCTCCACCAGTTCAACGAGGTGCTGGCGTATGTCCAGATCGGGGACGAGGGGTATGTGCTGAACGCGGCGGACAAATACACGCCGTACTGGATGATCCCGCTGGACGTGCAGTTCACGCGGGGGCTGGTGGTCGACCGGGATCAACCCCAATGGGAGACGTTGTACCATACGCAGGACCGCTTCAAGACCGTGGTCATCCTCAACGGGGACGTCGATTCGACAGGTAAGCTGTCGGGCGAAGCCATGATCAACAGCTTCGGGTACAGCCGCAGCGGACGTTGCGAAGAATTGAAATCCGGGATGGACCATTTTAAGGAGACGTTTTTTACAAAGCCCTATACCAGCCTCCACATCGACAGCCTGGTCGTGGACGGGACCGACAACGACTCGATCCCCCTCAAACAGACCCTGGACTTTTCGCAGAAGCTGAACGCCTCCGGGCAGTATACCTTCCTGACACCCAATTTGTTCCTGGGCCTGGAGAAAAACCCCTTCGTGGCCGAGCGCCGGTTCACCGACGTGGACTTCGAGTCGATGCGGTCCTTTATGATCGTGGGTTCGGTGGGGCTGCCCGACGGCTTTACCGCCGAGGCGCTCCCGAAAAACATGCGGATGATCATGCCCGACACCAGCATCGCGCTGGAGCGGCTGATGCAGGTCGACGACAACCGGCTGAGCTACCGGATCACCCTGGATTTTAAACGACCGATATATTATACGAACGAATACGACCTTTTCCGCGAATTTTATAAAAAACTGTTCACCGCGCTTAACGAGCAGGTGGTGTTGAAGAAAAAAAGTTAAGGTATGCGAAAGTTATTTGCGCTGACCCTCGCGCTGCTCGCGGGGCACGTTTCCTATGGACAAAAAGACCTCCCCTCCTATGGAAAAATCGACAAGGACGACCTGACGTCGACCTCCTGCGACTTCGACCCCGAATCGGACGCCTGTATCCTCATCAAGACGGGCGAAACCAAATTCACGCTGGCGGGCGAGGAGACGAGCTACCGGCTCCGGATCAAGATCTACCAGGACAAAGGGGTCGACAGGGCGAACGTCACTATCCCGTTCATCTCCGAAAACAACATAGAGGGCATCAACGGTGTAAGCGGCGAGACGTACAACCTGGACGCGGGCGGCAACATCGTAAAGACCAAGCTCGACCAGGCGGCCATTTTCACAAAGCCCATCAACAAATCCTATTCGCTGGTCGCCTTTAGTCTGCCGGATGTGAAAAAGGGGAGCGTGATCGAATACAAATACACCAAGGTCTCCCGGCACAATGGGTACATCGACAACTGGTATTTCCAGGAGGAGGCCTGCCCGGTCCGGTTCTGCCAGTATTTCGTGGCGGTCCCCGCGGCGCTGGGATTCAACTACAACGTCAGGCATTCGCTGCCTCTCGACGAAAAAGAAGACCCTTACAACGCGGGTCAAAGGACGTTTACGATGAAAAACATCCCCGCGTTACGGGAAGAGCCATACATGTCCGCGCCGCAGGATTATCTCCAGCGCATCGAATTCCAGTTGTCGGTCGTACTCGAGGGCGGCGCGGACCAAGCGTACCAGAGGACCGAAAACCACTCGTACCGGAATACCTGGTCCGAGCTCTGTAAGGAGATCATGGCCGACGACGACTTCGGCGCCCAGCTTCACAAAAACGTCCCCCATACGAAGGAGCTTGACTCGACACTGGCTTCACTTCAGGATTCGCTGTCGCGGATGGGAGCGGTATATAACTATGTCCGTGGGCACATGGAATGGAACGGTTACGAGGGGCTATACGCCCAAACCGGCGTCAAGACCGCCTGGGACAAGGGGACCGGGAACACGGGCGACATCAATCTCCTGTTGATCAACCTGCTGCGCGACGCGGGGCTGGACGCCCGCGTCTTGTTGGTGAGCACCCGCGCGCACGGTCATACCAACCGGAACAATCCATTCCTCCGCCAGTTCAACGAGGCGATGGCCTATGTCGTGATCGGCGGCGACAGCTACGTATTGGACGCGACCGACAAATACACGCCCTTTTGGATGATCCCGGTGGATGTGCAATATACGCAGGGCCTGTTGGTCGACCCGAATGACCCGCAGTGGGTGGAACTGTATCACCCCAAGGACCGTTTCAAGACGGTGGTTGTCCTCAACGGGAATATCGATTCCCTGGGTACGCTCCAGGGGGAGGCCGCGGTGTCCAGCTATGGATATAGCCGTTGCGACCGTAGCGCGGCATTGGCATCGGGGATGGCGCATTACAGGGAAACCTATTTCACCAACCCCTACCCCGGTATCCACGTGGACAGCCTGACCATCGAAGGCCGTGACGACGACTCGTTACCCCTGAAGCAAATCCTGGGTTTTAGCCAAAGGCTCAATACCTCCGGGTCATATACCTTCATGACGCCCAATTTGTTCCTGGGGTTGGATAAAAATCCGTTCGTGGCCGAACGCCGGTTCACCGATGTGGATTTCGAGTCGACGCGGTCCTTTGTTATCATAGGCACGGTGGGTCTACCCAACGGTTTCACCCCCGAAAAGCTTCCCAAGAACATGCGGATGCGCATGCCCGATACGAGTATCGTCCTGGAACGGCTGATGGAGATCGACGGGGGCCGGTTGAGCTACCA
>NZ_DATJIY010000137.1:0-15878 GCF_035492835.1 Dinghuibacter sp. | reverse complement strand
CTCTTTTTTCTCTGTTTTGCTGTGAGTCACAGCAAAACAGAGAAAAAAGAGGCACTCCACCCCACTCCCCATGGCCGGCAGGCTAAAAGTCAGCACGGCGGTGCAGCAGCCGGCACGCGGGCTACGGGCGACGGGCGACGGCATAAAATGGGAAGGCCCCCTCGAAGGGGGCCTATTCCGTCATTTGCCAAATTATAATTAGTAGTCTCCCAGACAGTGTAAAAGCGCAGCTTAGCTGCATCCCATGCTATTCCCGCAATTAAGGCACTTATAGCAGGTTCCGCTGCGCACGGTGATGTGCCCGCAGGTGCTGCAGGCCGGCGCATCGCTTTGCATGGTCTTCATATATTCCTGCGTACTTTGCTCGGGCTTGCCCGCGGAACCCGACGCCGCGGCAACGACAGGCTTCGGCGCCGGCGCACCCGACGCAACGGCAGTCGACGAAGTCCCCGCAACCACGCGCATCTGCGACAGTTCGTTGGGCCCCTCGTCCCAGTCATCCTCCCCGGTATTGGATATCTCCGGCGTCTGGAGCACGTGCACCAGGTCCGTCCTATTCAGATACTCGTATCCAAGCATACGGAAAACATAATCCACCATGGATGTCGCGCTCTTGATATTGGGGTGGTCCACCATCCCGCTCGGTTCGAAACGCGTGAACACGAACTTATCGACGAATTCCTCCAGCGGGACGCCATACTGCAAACCGACCGAAATGGAAATCGCAAAACAATTCATCAGGCTCCGTAACGTACTGCCCTCCTTGGCGAGGTCAATAAATATTTCACCGAGGGTATTGTCGTCGTATTCGCCGGTCCGCACAAAGATGGGCTGACCGCCTATCTTTGCCTTGTAGGTAAAACCCTTCCGTTTTGCCGGCAGGGACCGTCTTTCCACGATTCTGGCCAGCTGGCGCTTCAACTTGGTATCCGGCGACGTCTGCACCCGTTTCTGCACCTCCTCCAAGAGCTCCTCCGCCGTCAATTGGCTGAGGTCTACCAGGGGAGACGGAATCGCCTCAGGAGACGCGGATGAAGCCGCAGGCGAAGACTTCTTATCGCTCTTATTACTCAGCGGCTGACTCAGCTTCGACCCATCCCGATAAAGGGCATTGGCCTTCAACCCCAGCTTCCAGCTCATCATGTAACAATCCGCGATCTCTTCCACCGACGCTTCGTTCGGCAGGTTGATCGTTTTGGAGATAGCCCCCGAAATGAACGGCTGGACCGCGGCCATCATCCGTATATGACCGTGTGCGTGGATAAAACGCTGTCCCTTTTTACCGCAGCGGTTGGCGCAGTCGAAGACCGCGTAGTGTTCCGGTTTCAGGTGGGGCGCCCCTTCTATCGTCATCGTCCCGCAGACGTAGTCGCCCGCGGCCTCGATCTGCTCATCCGAAAAACCCAGCGCCTCCAGCAGGCTCCAATCGAAACTGAAATAGTCTTCCGGCATGAATCCCAACCGCTGAAGGCACTCCTCACCCAGCGTATATACGTTGAACACGAACCCGATCTCGAATGCCGAGGCCACCGCGGCGTCCAGTTTTTTGATCTCGTTGGCGATAAATCCCTTTTCACTCAAGGTCGAATGGTTGATATACGGCGCGCCCGCAAAGGTGCCCGCGCCCACCGCGTACTTGACGATCGCCTCGGTGTCCCGCTGGCTGTAACCGAGATTCCGGAGCGCAGGCGGCACTGACTGATTGATGATCTTGAAGTATCCGCCCCCGCTCAGTTTCTTGAACTTCACCAGCGCAAAATCCGGCTCCACCCCCGTGGTATCGCAGTCCATTACCAGACCGATCGTCCCCGTCGGGGCGATCACCGTCGTCTGGGCGTTCCTGTAGCCGTATTGCTCGCCCAGCGTCACCGCCTCGTCCCACACCTTACAGGCGGCCGCCAGCAGATAGTCCGGGCAATATCGCGCCTTGATCCCCTTGGGCTTTATGTTCAGCCCTTCGTAGGCCCCCTCCGCATCATACGCCGCGGCACGGTGGTTACGCATCACCCGCAGCATATCCTCTCGATTCTCGGTGAATTTCGGGAACGCGCCCATCACCCGCGCCATTTCAGCCGAAGCCGCATATGCCGTCCCGGTCATGATGGCCGAAATGGCTCCGGCGATCCCCCTGGCCTGTTCGCTGTCATAAGGAATACCCCCGACCATCAACACCGATCCCAGGTTGGCAAAACCCAACCCCAGCGTCCGGTAGTCATAACTCAACCGCGCCACCTCCTTGCTCGGGAACTGCGCCATCAACACCGAAATCTCCAGCACCACCGTCCACAACCTGCAAACGTGCGCAAACCCATCCACATCGAAAATCCCGCTCTCATCGTCATACAACATCCGCAGGTTCACCGACGCCAGGTTACACGCCGTGTTGTCGAGGAACATGTATTCACTGCATGGATTAGACGCCCGTATGGGTCCACCCTTTGGGCACGTATGCCACTCATTGATCGTCGTATCATACTGCGTCCCCGGGTCTGCGCACCGCCATGCCGCGTAAGCGATCTGATCCCACAATTCCCGCGCGGGCACCTTTTTCACCGTCTTCCCGCTCGTCCTGGAAGTCAGCTCCCAGTCCTCGCCAGCCTCCAAACGTGCAAAAAATTCGTTTGGAATACGTACCGAATTGTTGGAATTCTGACCCGACACCGTGGCGTAGGCCTCTCCCTCGTAATCAGAAGGGTAACCGGCGGCAATCAGCGCCCCCACCTTCTTCTCCTCCTCCACCTTCCAGTTAATGAATTCTACGATCTCCGGGTGGTCCAGGTCGAGACAGACCATTTTGGCCGCCCGACGGGTCGTGCCCCCCGACTTTATGGCGCCCGCGGCCCGGTCCCCGATCTTCAGAAAGCTCATCAGCCCCGAAGACGTGCCGCCCCCGCTCAGCTTCTCCCCCCCGCCTCGTATGGCGGAAAAGTTCGTACCTACGCCCGAACCATATTTAAATATGCGCGCTTCCCTCATCCACAGATCCATGATCCCGCCTTCATTGACGAGGTCGTCGGTGACGCTCAGGATAAAACACGCATGCGGTTGACAACGTTCATATGCAGACGTCGACTTTTTCAACCCGTCGTCCGCCGGGTCCACATAATAGTGTCCCTGAGGCTTTCCCTTGATGCCATAGCTTTCATACAACCCGGTGTTGAACCACTGGGGAGAATTCGGGACACAAACCTGATTCAGGATGGAGAAAACGAGCTCGTCGTAAAAGACCTGCGCGTCCCGTGGCGTAGCAAAGTAGCCATATCTTTCACCCCATACCTTCCAGCAATTGGCCAACCGGTGGGCGACCTGTTTGGCCGACGTTTCCCGCCCGAGGGTTCCATCCGGCTGGGGGACGCCGGCTTTCCTGATATATTTTTGCGCAAGTATGTCGGTGGCGATCTGGCTCCAGCCCTTGGGTACTTCGACGTTCTCCATCTCGAAGACCTTTTCACCGTTGGGGTTTTTGATGACCGATGTCCTGTAGTCGTATTCAAACAGATCATAAGGGCTCATTCCCTCCCTGGTGAACCGGCGGTTAAACTGCAATCCCTTGGATGTCTGATCCTTATTAGGCATACGGTCTACTTTTAGCGGGTGAAAGATTCGCAGTTGTGGTGGGATAACGAAAATATTCTTACCTCCTCGTATTGCCAAGGGTAAGAAATCCACAAAACGTTAAAATTTGTGGATTATGGGTTGCCGCCAAAGCGCTCTGCATGAAAATTAGCGCTTTAGCGCCAACTTCGTTAATTATTGCCCCATGGGGCCGAGCCTCCGGGGCTCGGATTATGTCAATATTGGCAAGGAAATGGGTAGACTAACAGCAAGCCATAAACGCTGCAAAAACTTGAGGGGTCGGAATCCGCGCGCAAATAGTTTCAGTCGATTAGAAAAGTTTTTGCATATTTGCAAAACAGGCAATCGCATAATATTAACAGGATGAAGACCCTATATCAAACACTGCAGGCGAAAAAGGAGCGCCATCAAAAATCCTTCGCCGTGCTGATTGATCCGGACAAAGTGAGTACACGTGTCATTGATGAACTGGTCGAACGTTCCTTAGCGGCAAAAGTGGATTATTTCCTCGTCGGAGGCAGCCTCGTCATCTCCGACAACCTCGATGCATGCATCCAGCAGCTAAAAAGCGCCTGCGATATCCCCGTCATTTTGTTCCCCGGCAGCCCCTCCCAGGTCTCCAAATACGCCGACGCCCTTCTATACCTTTCCCTGATTTCCGGACGGAACCCAGAACTGCTTATCGGTCAGCACGTGATCTCCGCCCCCTTTGTAAAGGCCAGCGGGCTGGAAATCATTCCCACCGGTTATATGGTCATAGACGGCGGTGAACCCACCACCGTCTCGTATATCAGCAACGCCAGCCCCATCCCGTCCGACAAGGATGACATCGCCCTTTGCACCGCGATGGCGGGTGAAATGCTGGGTAAGCGCCTGATCTATATGGATGCGGGCAGCGGCGCCAAGCGCCCCATCACCGAAAGCATGATCGAGCGCGTCTCCGCCCACATAGAAGTGCCCCTGATCATCGGCGGCGGCATTACAAGCGCGGAAAAGGCCTACCGGAACTGCAAGGCCGGAGCGGACGTCATCGTCGTCGGCAATGCCATCGAAAAAAAGCCCTCCCTCATCACTGAAATGGCCGCGGCGGTACACTCCGTTAGGGCAGTGGTCTAAATCCCTTTTTGTTTCAGCCGCTCCTCCATCGCCTGAACGGAAGCTTCCAGCTCCGCCAGTTGTAACCGTATACCGGACAATTCCGGTAAATAGCGGGTAACCGCAAAAGCCATCTCCCAAATCTCCAGTATGTCTGCTTCCCTGAGACGGAAGGCCGGAAATTCGTCGCGCTGTAACGGGTTTGCCCTGATGGTCAGATAGCCGCCTTCCCGGCCACCAATACGGCGGACCAGCAAACCTTGCTCCCGCGTAAGTATAATGCATACCTGGTCCTCGGACACGTCCTCCAGGGTGCTCCAGCGGCCCACGATCCGGTCCCGGTCCTGGAGGATCGGGTATAGGCCCCTGCCGCCCAATTCAAACATCCGGTAATTCCCCTGGGGCAGCCCCGGAAATAAGAACACCGGTAGTCTGCGGAGGAATTCCGGCTTGTCATAACCCCGCTCATATCCTTCGCGGTTCTTCAGCGAAACATACTGCGCCGCCCCTTCGGACGGCGTGAACGGCGCCTGCTCGTCCCTAAGCATTTCTCCCCTGCCCGTCACCAGCCATTCCACATTGAGATTGACAAACTTGTTTGATATATCCGCGATGATATCGAAACCGGGTTTCGCCCCATCCTTCCTGAACAACCGGTTGATTTTTTCGCTGCTCGTATAACCTAGTCTGCTAGCGAACTCCCTCCTACTGACCTGTTGGTAAGCTATAAATTTCCCTATTCTATGCGCAATCGACGATATCATACTATATGTTTCTATATACAAACAATTTTGTAAAACTGGAAATTGTTTGGTTTATATTTGCCCCAGGCATTCGCAATGCCTGCAATTTTCATTTTTCGAAATAGACTTCAAAGACACGCACCCAGGCGCTGGAGCGTGGACTACCATTCTAAAAGCCAATGGTAAATGGGGTAATCAGGCCCTGTACTCATCAGGCCTTTCTGAATGTACAAAAATTGAACGAAAAAGTAAAATTGCCCTTATGGAAAAGAAAACCACCCAAACAGACGAGCCTCTCCCAAAAGAGGCGATTGCAGCCCTGCAGACCTTTCTGGGGGCGGTGCCGGTAGGCCGGCTGAGCAAGACCCTCAGGAACCTGTTCCTGAGCCATGTTTATCACGAGATGGATACCCCTTCACTAGCCCTGGAGGAAAACATCCTGGACCTGCAGGCGCTGTTCGACCTGCTGGATGCGCTGGAAACCTAAAGACTCATCATTTCCTTGAACTTGACTGCCTGCCGACGGGAGACTTCGATCTTTTCGCCTCCCTTCAATTCCAGCAGGAGTCCGCCGTTGAAGTAGGGTTCGATCTTTTCGATCATCCTCAGGTTAACGATGTGCTTACGGTTCGCCCGGAAGAATACCTTCTCATCGAGACGCTCTTCGAGGGCGTTGAGCGACTTTAATATCAAGGGTTTATTGGGTCCGAAAAAAACCTTTGCGTAGTTCCCTACGCTTTCGAAGAGCCGGATGTCGGAAAGCTTTACAAACCAGCAGCGTTCCCCATCCTTGACAAAAACCTGGTCGTTTTCGTTAAGGATACTCCGGTTGACGATCGGCGTCTCCAGCTCTTCCTCCCGCTCCACCTGCTCGAGCTTGTGGATGGCGTCTGCAAGACGCTTTGGCTCCACGGGCTTGAGCAGGTAGTCCAGGGCGTTTACTTCAAACGCCTTGAGTGCATATTCGTCATAAGCCGTGGTAAAGATGACCTGGGGCGACCTGTCCAATTCACTCAGGAGGTCGAAGCCCGTCTTTCCGGGCATTTGTATGTCCAGGAAGATCAGGTCGGGTTGGTGCTGCTCGATCTTCTCGAGCCCTTCGTTCACGTTGGCTGCTTCGTCGATCACTTCTATCTCCGGGAAGTCCTGGAGCAGTTTCCTCAATTCGTTACGGGCAAGACGCTCGTCGTCGATGATGATGGCTTTTTTACTCATGTCTATCTTTTTTACAGGCTGCGCGTCATAGCGCGGCCACCGGGATCGAAATTTTAGCCTCCACGGTGTCCTCTTTCACATCCCTGATCTCGAAATTGGCCTTGGGCCCGTACAAAATGCTCAGGCGGCTGATCGTGCTCATCAAACCGAAACCTTCGTCCCGGGCGTGCCCGTTCAGGTGACCCGTATTCTGCACCACCAACTCGTGGCGGTCGCCGTTAAAATACGAACGGATCCGGATGACGCCTCCTGCCATACGCTTGCTGATCCCATGCTTGATGGCGTTTTCCGCCAGCGTCTGCAGCATCATCACCGGCACCGGTTCCTCCAGCGTGTTCTCGTCTATGTCCATTTCCACCTTCAGCCTCTCCTCGAAACGAATCTTCTCCAGGGCGAGATAGTCCCGTACGATCGCCAGTTCTTTTTCCAGGGGAACGGTCTCCATTTTCTCGGTCTGCATGGAGCTCCTGAGGAGGTTGCTCAGCTCCGTGATGGCCGTCCGCGCCCTGCCCGGGTTCTCGTCTACCAGGGCCCGGATGCTGTTGAGTGCGTTGAATATGAAATGGGGATTTATATGTGACTTTATCGTTTTGAGTTCCAGCTCCTTAACAAGCGATTCAAGGCGCAGCGACTCGAGCTGTTGCTTCCGGTTGTTCTCCAGGATGTGCCAGACGTAGTATATCAGAATCCACGTAAAAAGAAACGGAAGAAAATCGACACTGAACAGCAATATCCTTTGCGGCAGCGAAAACGAAGTCCTTCCCTGTACGTGCAGGATGGTGAAAATGGTGTTTATCAGGACGCTATATACCAGGCTGCTCAGGACCACGGCCGCCAGCAGGATACCCCAGACCCTGTCGAACGAGCGTTTCATCCATTCGCCGGCGATAATGAAGTGCCTCAGCAGATGGGTTACGCCTATGCCTACGACGACATTGAGCAGCGTCTTCTCGACCGTTAGCCACTCCAACCGGTTGTACGTGTATGCAAAGAACAGGGTCATCAGGGCGTAACCCATCCAACCGCCAATCTGGCACCACCAATAAGTCGATATCCTTCTCGAAGACATACTGGAGTAAATCTACGAAAAACCCCGGCGGGAGGGGTTAAATCTGTACTAATGGCCAATTTCGCCTGTAAAAGGAGGAAGAAAAAATGTAAATTTGTATCCTTATTCCGTGAACATGGATATTAGACCAGGAGCCCTCCTGAGCCACATAGATACCCCGGATGACCTCCGGAAATTAAGCCGGGAACAATTACACCAGGTTTGTGAGGAACTCAGACAGTACATCATCGACGTCGTCAGCGTCCACGGCGGACATTTTGGAGCCAGCCTGGGCGTGGTGGAACTGTCGGTCGCGCTCCACTACGTATTCAACACACCCTACGACCAACTGGTTTGGGACGTAGGGCACCAGGCCTACGGACATAAGATCCTCACCGGTCGCCGCGATACTTTCCCTACCAACCGCAAATATGGTGGGCTGAGCGGTTTTCCCAAGCGGAGCGAAAGCCCCTACGACACTTTTGGCGTGGGCCACTCCTCCACCTCCATCTCCGCCGCGCTGGGTATGGCGATGGCTGCCAAATACAAAAAAGAGAAGGACCGCCAGGTGGTAGCCGTCATCGGGGACGGCGCGATGACCGCGGGTATGGCGTTCGAAGCCCTGAACCATGCCGGGGTAGCGGACTCCAACGTCCTGATCATTCTCAACGACAACTGCATGAGCATCGATCCGAACGTCGGCGCTCTCAAGGAATACCTCACCGATATCTCCACTTCCCCGGCCTACAACCGGGTCCGGGACGACGTCTGGAAATTATTGGGCAAGCTGCCCGTCGGCAAGCACTTTACCCGTGACATGGCCTCCAAGCTGGAGCAAAGCGTCAAGGGGCTCGTCAACAAAAGCTCGAACCTGTTCGAGTCGCTCAAGCTCCGCTATTTTGGGCCCATCGACGGGCACAATATCACCAAGCTCGTGGATACCCTCCAGGATATGCGGAGCATACCCGGCCCGAAACTGCTCCACGTGCTGACCGTAAAGGGTAAGGGTTACGCCCTGGCGGAGAAGGACCAGACCAAGTGGCACGCCCCCGGGCTCTTCGACAAGGTCACGGGCGAAATCCACAAGAAGCAATTCCCCACGCCCCAGCCGCCCAAATACCAGGACGTATTCGGGCACACCCTCATAGAGCTTGCGGAGGCCAATCCTGCCATCATGGGGATCACCCCCGCGATGCCCAGCGGCAGCTCGCTGAAGTTCATGATGGAAAAGATGCCCGACCGGGCCTTCGACGTTGGTATTTGCGAACAGCACGCGGCTACCCTGAGCGCCGGCCTGGCCACCCAGGGCATGCGGGTGTTCTGCAACATCTATTCGTCTTTTATGCAGCGCGCCTACGACCAGGTCGTACACGACATTGCCATCCAAAAGCTACCCGTCGTCCTTTGCCTGGACCGGGCCGGTCTGGTGGGCGAAGACGGACCTACACACCACGGGGCCTACGACATCGCCTACTTCCGCTGCATCCCCAATATGGTCATCAGCTCACCCATGAACGAGCAGGAGCTGCGCAACCTCATGTATACCGCTCAACTGGACTCAACCGGGTTGCCCTTCGTCATACGGTATCCCCGCGGCGAAGGCGTCATGCCGGAATGGAAAACGCCCTTCCAGCCGATCCAGATCGGTAAGGGTCGCCGCCTCCGCGAAGGACGTGACGTTGCGATCCTGTCGTTCGGTCACCCGGGCAATTTCGCCGCCGCCGCCATCCGCGACCTGAAAGCGGAAGGTATACAACCGGGGCACTACGACCTCCGTTTTGTAAAGCCCCTCGACGAGGAGCTGCTACACGAGGTCTTTGCGAAATACGGTAAGATCGTTACCGTGGAAGACGGGACCATCCGGGGCGGTTTTGGCAGCGCCATCCTCGAATTCATGGCGGAGAACGGTTACAAGGCCGACGTGCGCATCCTGGGCATACCCGATCGCATCGTCGAGCACGGCAAGCCTTCTGAACTGATACACGAATGCGGCTACGACGCCGAAGCCATCAAGGACGCGGTTCGCGCCATGGCCGGCGCCGACGTACAGGTCGTCAGCAGTAAAGGTTGGGAGAAAAAGTAGCTTAGTCCGCGGGCTCTTCGGGTTCGGGCTGTTCTTCGTTCCACTCAATGATGAAATTGTTCCTTCCTTCACCCACCAGGATGGACAGGTGTTTCAGCTGTACCAGCTCGAGCATCGACAGGAACAGGAAGATGGCGTGTATGCGATCGTAACACTCCTCGAAAATGCGCTCGAAGGACAAGGTTTTTTCCTTGCCGGCCAGATCGAGCAATCCTTTGCGGCTGTCCTCCATCGTATAATTATAGGGCACCACCGTGTGCACCGGTCTGTTGTTCCGGTCGTACAGCTTCTGCATCATCTTTTCGAACACCTTCATCAGCTTGAACATGGTGATTGTCTGTATCTCCGTCCCTTCCCCGGCGTCTTCACCGATGACCGACAGCTCTCGCTGCAGGTTGCCCCGTTTCAACATCAGCATCCGGAGGGCTTCCATTTCCGCCAGCTGGGCCGACGCCTCTTTATACCGCTTGTACTCCAGCAGTTTGTCCACCAGCTCCTGGCGCGGATCGATCTCCTCACCCAGCGCGTTGAGCTCTTTACGTGGTAGCAGCAGCCTGGCCTTTACCCGCATGAGCGTTGAGACGAACAGGATAAATTCGCTGGACAGCTCGATATTCAACGACTCCTGGGCATGGATATAGTCCAGGAAGTCGTTGATAATCTTAGTAATGGGAATATTGTAGATGTCCAGCTCGTCCCGCTCGATAAAAAACAGGAGCAGGTCGAACGGCCCCTCGAATTGGGGGAGTTTTATCTGGTAGCTTTCCGTCGTCGCCATCCACTAAATGTATGCAAAAATCACAACTTGAGGGCTAGTCCAACACCCAGCAGGGATTGGAGCTGGGTACCCCACAGCGTTCCATCGGGACGCCTGGCGTTGTCGTCATATATGATCGCCAGGCTATAAGTGGCGCTCAGTATCTTATTAATCTTCATCGCCAGCTGGTTGGTGAAATAGACATTGACGTCCCCGGCATTTTTTAAATAATTCGAATAAAGGTCCAACCGTCCATTGTACAGGACATTTTTCAATATCTGGTGATTGTATGTGACGCTCGCAAATGCACCCAGCATATACAAAGTCGTCTTACCGGTGTCGATGCCGTAGTTGGGCGCCAGGTTCTTGTTGGTACACACGATCAGCCGGGATGATACCGGGGACAGGAAAATCCCAAAATAACCTGTTGGCTTGTATTCAAAACCAGGCGACAACAGGATATAGGCTGGTGACATGAATCCGGAGATAAGCTGGTTGCTGTCCTTTCCTGTAGACGATGTGTAGTAGTTGTACCCGTTGGAGAATTGGGACCTGTAATCGAATAATAGCGAAGCCGCCCAGTGGCTGCTATCCAATTGCCGCCCGTAACGGCTGGTCAGATCGATCAGGTCGCTGTTTTTCTGGAGGCCCAGCTGGCTGGTCTGTGTAAAACCATACGACAGGTTGAGCGTATTTTCCCAGGTATTCTTCCCTTTCTTGTAGACGGCGAAGAAATTGTTGATCGACGTAAGCGACATGGAAAAATCCTGTGCTCCGGCAGACCAGTTACTGCTGCTCCCCTGAGAGAAATTCAGGGTTATCAGCCCACCTAATGTCCAGGTCTTTTTGATGCTGTCGGGAAGACCCGTCAACTGCTGGCCCGCCTGATTCTGGATGTCTTTTATTACATTTTGCCCTAGTACCAGGTTCACACTGGCCAGCACAAAGGCAGCGCTCACTAATAAGCCGTTGATTTTCATTTGATAGCTAGTCTTAAGGTTAGTTACTTTTTCAAATTGTCCCGAATTTCCATAAGCAGTTGTTCCGTAAGCGTGGGAGGGGCCGGCGCAGCTGGCGCCTCTTCGTGCTTGCGCTTCAGCTTATTGATGGCTTTCACCATGAGGAAGATGATCAGGGCAAGGATGAGAAAATTAATGACTATGGAAATAAAGTCTCCCCAGGCAAAAACCGGTCCAAGCTTTTTGGCGTCCGCCAGTGTGAGCTTGGGGTTGGTAAGTCGGGCCGCGCGCACTTCCTCGTTCAGTCCAATGTACAGATTACTGAAATCGGCCTTGAAGAAAATCCCCACGATCGGCATCACCAGGTCGTTGATCACACCCGTCACGATGGTGTTGAAAGCGCCGCCGATGATGACACCGACCGCCAGGTCGATCACATTCCCTTTTAACGCGAACTCTTTAAACTCTTTTACGAAGCTCATAAAATGAAAGTTTGATTGGTTACTTTTTGAGTCCCGGGTACTTCATCTTCAGCCTCTTCAGGGTATCTCTCAGCGTCTCCGCCACCACGTACTCCTTATACCAGTTCTGGTCCGAAGGCACTATGATCCAGGGCACGGCGTTGCAGTGGTTGAAGCAATCTTCGTATGCCTTTTCATACTCCGGCCAGAATTTGGCTTCCTTAAGGTCGTTATCGTTGTACTTCCACATCTTGGAAGGAATGGTCAACCGCTCTTCCAGGCGTTTGTGCCGTTCTTCGGGGGATGTGTGGAGATAGAATTTAAGGATGTCCGTATTTCCATGTTCCTGGAGCAGCCATTCGAAGTCGTTGATGGCGCGCATTCTTTCCCTGGCTACGTCGTCCGTGATCATTTTGTGGACCCTGGTTATCAGGATGTCCTCGTAATGCGAGCGGTTGAACACCTGAATCCTTCCGCGGGCCGGCGCCTGGGCGTGGATCCTCCAGAGGAAATCATGTGATAGTTCTACGGGGGTGGGTTCTTTGAAGGATGCTACCTGAACCCCCTGCGGGTTCAGCCGGCCAAAAACACGCCGGATCAGGCCGTCTTTGCCGCTCGCATCCATGCCCTGGATAACAACCAACAGTGCATGACGGTCTTCGGCATATAGGAGGTTTTGCAGGTCATCCAGTTCCTCCAGTAATGTCTCGAGCCTTTTTTTCGTCGCTTCTTTATCAATATCGTTGGGGGCCCTCGTCGCGATGGCCGCCAATTTGACTTTCCCCATAGGTGTCCGTTAGGCGGTGCCTACCTTAAAGATATGAATTTGCGCCATTGGCGCTAAGATAATCAGGTGTTTTTTACACCGTCATGATCTCTTTTTCTTTGGCGACCAAGTGCTTGTCGATCAACGTAATATGCCTATCCGTAAGGTCTTGGATGTTTTTTTCCGCGTCTTTGGCCACGTCTTCACTGAGGCCATCCTTTTGTAATTTCTTGATCTGTTCGATGGCATCCCGACGGATATTCCGGATGGCGACCTTTGACTGTTCGCCTTCAACGTTGACGCGCTTGACTAGCTCCCTGCGGCGCTCTTCCGTCAAGGGCGGCAGGAAAAGGCGGATGAGGACGCCGTCGTTTTGGGGATTGATACCGATATTGGCCGCGATAATGGCGCGTTCGATAGGCTGGAGCATGTTCCTTTCCCAGGGCTGGACGCCGATCGTGCGCGCATCCAGCACCGTTACGTTAGCAACCTGCCCAATGGGTGTGGGTGATCCGTAGTACTCGACATTGATCCCTTCCAGCATCTGCGGGTTGGCCTTCCCGGCCCTGATCCTGGTCAGCTCCGCTTCGAGGTGACCAATCCCCTTTTGCATGGTTGATTGGGTATCCTCCAATATAAATGCAATTTCATCCGACATGGGTGCAAAACTAAAAAAACCAATTGATTTACCGAGATTATTCCTCTTCCATCGTAAGGATGGGATGCAGGGGGGCGGGCACCATCACCCCGGCCTTAGGCGCGTGTTGCGCGCCGGACACCTGCGCAACGGGTGCCACCTCCAGCAGGGCTCCGTCCGGCGGAGGCGCGATAAGGGGCGCCCCAACGTGCTTCATGACCACGAAAGGACGCCGCGGCTGCCGGAAGAAAGCGATCATGCCCGTAAAGGAAAGGTTGCTGACGAGTACGCCTGCCAGCACGAGATAGTTGCCTTCCGCCCTCAGGGCAAAGGCCGCGCCGATCAACAACAGGTTGTACGCTACGAGGGTAAAGGTTACTGCCGGGTGGGAAAAACCGCAGTCCAACAGCAAATGGTGTATGTGATTCCGGTCCGGTGAAAACGGGGACCGGCGATGCAATACGATACGGATGGTGAATACGCGCAGCGTATCGAATAGCGGAACCGAGAGGACCGTGAGCGCGACTATCGGCGCGGAAGCGATCGGGACAACGGAGTCCGGCGCATCGGCTACGTGGATGAAGTGCAATACCAGGATCGCATTCACGAGGCCGACCAGCATGGAGCCGGTATCACCCATGAATATTTTCGCCGGGGTATAGTTGAACACCAGGAAAGCGCCCAGCGCGCCAACCAGGCTCAACCCCATCACGGCGTACAACGTCTCGTGCGCAAAATAGAAATACAGACCGAACACCAGCGAGCTGACAACTCCCAGCGTACCCGCCAGGCCATCGACCCCGTCGATCAGGTTGAAAGCGTTTATGACCAGGATGACGGCAAAATAAGACAGCAGCAGGCTCACGGGGTATGGCAGTTCTCCAATGCCGAAAATGCCGTGAAAGCTCATCAGCCGTATGTTCGCCAGGCTGACTACGATAAAAGCGGCCGCGACCTGCCCCATCAGCTTTTTCAACGGCGTGATAATCACGACATCGTCCTTCACCCCTACGAGGAAGATGATAAATGCAGCGGCGGCGAAGTATTGAAGATTTGAGGACTGTATAGGCGTAGCCAGCAGCAAGGCCAGAAGGAACCCTGCGAAAACGCCAACGCCACCCAGCGCAGGAATGGGTGTCTTGTGGATTTTTCGATTATCAGGCACGTCGACCAGCTTTTTTATGCGGGCGATCCTGATAATTACAGGCATAGAAACATAGGTCACAAAAAAGGCTACCAAAAATCCCGTTATTAAGTTATCCATCGGGCTAGCTTTTCTGGTTATCTAGGGCATTACATTGATTCACAATAATATAAAAAAAATGTGAATAAAAATAAAATGCAATATTAATTATAAACCTTCGTCAGGACCGCGAAAATCCTGAAAAAGTTGTTAAAAACAATTAACCCTGCCAAAAATACCTTGTTCAGTTTGTTCGGGAAGCCATCGATTAACTTTTCTAACCGTTATCCACGCATATCCCCGTCGACCCCTGTCCCCGATCAAACACATAGACGCAAAGACCCGCAAAAACGTTTGCTCCAGGCAAAAAAATTTTCTGGTACCTTTGGGCCCAATCCTTTAGACCATGACCGATTTAAAAGCTACTGCCACCCAAATCCGCAGGGATATCGTCCGGATGGTGCACGCCGCCCAAAGCGGCCACCCGGGGGGGTCCCTGGGCTGCGCCGACTTCTTTACTGCACTCTACTTCAATGCGATGCAGCATAATCCAGACTTCCACATGGATGGCATCAACGAGGATATTTTCTTCCTTTCCAACGGGCATATCTCGCCGGTATTCTACTCCGCGCTGGCCCGTTCCGGTTATTTTCCGCTCGAAGAACTCAACACCTTCCGCAAGCTCAATTCCCGTCTCCAGGGCCACCCCACCACCCACGAACACCTCCCCGGTGTCCGCGTAGCATCCGGTTCACTGGGTCAGGGTATGAGCGTGGCAATAGGCGCCGCCCTGGCCAAGAAACTGAATAAGGACACCCACCTCGTATATTCCCTCCACGGTGACGGCGAACTGGACGAAGGACAGAATTGGGAGGCCATCATGAGCGCCCCCAACCTGCACGTGGACAACCTGATCTCCACCATAGACTGGAACGGTCAGCAGATCGACGGCCCCACCGACAAGGTTATGGCCCAGGGCGACCTCCGCCAGAAATTCGAAGTTTTTGGCTGGCTCACCCTCCTTTGCAACGGGAACGACATGGACGAAATGGTCGCCACCCTGGCCAAAGCCAAGACGATGACCGGCCAAGGCAAACCCGTCGCCATCCTAATGCACACCCTCATGGGTAAGGGCGTCGACTACATGGAAGGCCACCACGAATGGCACGGCACCGCCCCCAACGACGACCAGCTCAAAAAAGCCCTCGCCCAACTCCCCGAGACCCTCGGAGACTACTAGATTTTAGCTTTTCGGCGCCGCCCCCGGCGTCCGGCTTCCGCCTCCCTCTCGGCGTCCCTGGGTGCAAGCGAATGGAAGCGGCCTGCCGTGCCCCTTTTTCTCTGTTTTGCTGAGA
>NZ_DATJIY010000136.1:0-29141 GCF_035492835.1 Dinghuibacter sp. | reverse complement strand
GCCTGCTCAAGGAGCGCGACAGCCGCAAGCGCATGGCGGGCGCCCTGGTCATCCTGGCGGGAATCGTCCTCCTGGCGTTTTTGTAACAAAAAGCCCCGGGCCACTACTTACCTTGTATGAGTCACTATACCCTCCATCTTACAGACGGCCGCAAGGCCGACGTCCGCGAAGGCACGATCCGCCGGAAGAGCCTGTCGTTATGGCCATTTCGCAGGAAGACCGCGGCCGGGCCGGTCTCCGATAAAAAAAGG
Organism: Dinghuibacter sp.; assembly: GCF_035492835.1. Classification (NCBI taxonomy): domain Bacteria; kingdom Pseudomonadati; phylum Bacteroidota; class Chitinophagia; order Chitinophagales; family Chitinophagaceae; genus Dinghuibacter; species Dinghuibacter sp. The sequence continues at coordinate 28,890 of NZ_DATJIY010000136.1, read as the reverse complement.
GCCTACATCATCCACGTCGGAGACCAGGTATACCTGATGCTCCGGAGCATGGATGGCGCCTGGCTGACCGAAGGCATCGACAACTTCCAGCCGAGCCCCGATTCCGCGGTGTGCCGGGAACTGAGACAACTGATCGAAAACCACGCTTGAGTGGAAAAGGAAGCCGTTTTTCTCCAACAGGTGAATGCCCACAAAGGCATCCTGTTTAAGATTTGCCGCCTCTACCAGGATCGGGAAGAGGACCGGCAGGACCTGCTCCAGGAGATCGTGCTCCAGCTCTGGTCGTCCTACGATTCTTTCCGGGGCGACAGCCAGTTCAGCTCATGGATGTACCGGGTGGCGCTCAACACCGCCATCGTCTACCTCCGCAAACAACGCCACCATGACAACTTCGTCGTTACGGCGCCCTATCCCGACCTGGCCGACGACGTGCGACCGGTCCGCGACGAACAACAAAAGCTCGCCATCTTCCACCAGGCCGTGGCGCAGCTCGGCAAAGTGGAAAAGGCCTTGATCTTTCTGTATATGGAAGGCCATAGCGGCAAGGACATGGCCGCCATCCTCGACCTCTCACCCGGCAACGTCCGCGTCCGGCTGAACCGGGTCAAAGACAAACTACAAACCATCATTAAAACCCTGGGGTATGAATTTTGACGATCTGAAAGACGCCTGGGCCAAGGAGCCCGTCGACGAGCGAGTCCTCCCGGCGAGGCTTACCGGTAAAACCACGGGCGCCATTGCGCGCCTCCGCCGAAATATGCGCAACGAGTTTATCTGGACTATCCTGGGTCTCGGCGCCACCCTGGTGGTCCTGATTGTCCATGGCGGCCATCATCGCCTGACCATACTCGCGTATTGCGCCGCCGCCTTCCTCTTTGTCCAGGCCGGGTATTACTTCTTCCGTTTTTTCCTTTTCTACCGCCGCACCCAGCGTTATGACCTCGGTCTCCGAAAAAGCCTCCGCCGTTTCGTCTCCGAGCTCGAGCTCAACATCGAGGTCTACCGCACGTATTCCTTTTGCATCACCCCCCTCGCCTGTCTCGTCTGGATCGCGATCGTCGACACCGATGTCACCGGCGGTTTTATCGTCCGGTACCTCAGCGGTGAAATGCCTACGTCACCCTGGACGATCATATGGATCATCCTGACGTTGCTCTGCACGCAGTTCCTCGGAGCCTTCTTCCTCCATCTCCATTTGGAGACGCAGTACACGCGGTACCTGAAGGAGCTTCGGCGCATCCTCGACGACCTCGAGGACTGACCGCCCGCGGCGCCGCGGCCCGCCGAAGGCGGGCCGGCAGCCGCCCGTCAAAAAGGCCCGGAGGCGGAACCCGAAATCCCTATATTCGGGCATATGAGAAAACTAATCGTTACCGCCGTCATGCTGGCCCAAGCCAGCCTATATGCACAGGGCCGCCGCGAAGCGGGGCCGGACCAGGCACCGAAAGACCCGGTCGTAGAAGCCATCGTAAAGGCAGAAAACGACGGCTCCCAGCTGAAGCTGCTGGCGCACGAGTTGTTCGACTCGATCGGCCCGAGGCTGACCGGGTCGCCGCAGATCGAAAAGGCGCGGGACTGGGCGCTCGCCAAATATAAGAGCTGGGGTATACCCGCCGAGGCGCAGAACTGGGGTGTATGGCACGGCTGGGAGAGGGGTATTTCACACATCGACATGGTCTCGCCCCGGTTGCGGACGCTGGAAGCCACGCAGCTGGCGTGGTGTCCGGATATGGGCGGCAAAACGGTTACCGCCGGGCTGGTCATCCTCCCCGATCTTACGGACTCCGCGGCCTATGCGGCCTGGATGCCGACGGTCAAAGGGAAGTTCGTCATGGTCTCGATGCTGCAGCCGACCGGTCGCCCGGACGACAACTGGGACCAGTTCGGGACGCCGGCCTCGATCCAGAAGATGAAAGACGAGCGCAAGGACATCACGGACAACTGGAATGCCCGGATCAAAAAAACGGGCTATAATACGAGGACGCTGCCGGTAGCGCTGGAAAAAGCGGGCGCCGCGGGTATCGTCTCCTCGTACTGGTCCGCGGGTTTCGGGGTGGACAAGATTTTCCAGGCTTATACTAAAAAGATACCGACGGTCGACGTGATGCAGGAAGACTACGGCCTGCTCTACCGGCTGGCCGAATCGGGCGCCGACCCGAAGATCGCGGTGCATACCGAATCCAAGGAACGCGGACCCGTGCCGACGTTTAACGTGATCGCCGGTATCCGCGGCAGCGAAAAACCGGACGAGTACGTGATGCTCTCCGCGCACTTCGACTCCTGGGACGGCGGCAGCGGCGCCACCGACAACGGCACGGGCACGCTGATGATGATGGAAGCGATGCGCGTTTTGCAGCAAGTCTATCCGCACCCCAAACGGACGATCCTCGTGGGTCACTGGAGCAGCGAAGAAGAGGGGCTCAACGGGTCGCGCGCCTTTGTCGAAGACCACCCCGATACGGTCAGCAAGCTACAGGCGCTCTTCAACCAGGACAACGGCACGGGTCGCGTGGTGAGCATGTCCGGCCAGGGTTACCTGCATGCCTACGAATACCTCACGCGCTGGTTGAGCAAGGTGCCCTCCTACATCCGCGATTCGATCAAGACCACCTTCCCCGGTGCGCCGGGCGGCGGCGGCTCCGACTTCGCTTCCTTTGACGCGGTGGGGGCGCCGGGCTTTTCGCTGGGCGCGCTGAACTGGTCTTACTTCAACTACACCTGGCACACGAACCGGGATACGTATGACAAGCTGGTCTTCGACGACCTGCGGAACAACGTCATCCTCGTGGCCGTGCTGGCGTACATGGCCAGCGAGGACCCCAACCGCGCGTCCACGGAAAAGGCGGTGCTGCCGATCAACCCGCGGACGGGTAAGCAGACGGAGTGGCCCGCTCAGGTCAAGGCGATACGTCGCGGCGGTCTGGATTAACGGCGCACACCGGCTGCATCGAAATCGGACAACTATATCCACAAAACAAACTACAACAAACTAAAAAACAGCACCTTACAGATGTGGCATGTTTAGTGGGGCAAAGACGGGAGGCTGGAGAAGCCTCCCGTTTTGCATATGCTAAAAAACTTCCTGACTACCGCCTGGCGGACGCTGCAACGACACCGCGCGTACGCGATCATCAACGTCCTGGGGCTTGCCCTGGGGTGCGGCTGCGCGCTCCTGATCTTTACGCTGCTAACGTATCAGCTAAGCTTTGATACCTTTCACCACGACACGGGCCGGATATACCGGGTGGTTACCACCTTCCACGAGGAAAACACCGAATACCAGACGGGTGTGCCGCAGCCGTTCGGGCGTGCGTTCCGTAACGAGTTCGCCTATGCGGAACAGACGGCCCGCGTGGACGTATACATGCGGGCGCTGATCGGTCTGCCGGAAGGGGCGCAGGCGCCGAAATTCCAGGAAGAAAACGGCGTGGCATACGCGGACCCCGGATACTTCGGGATTTTCAACTTCCCGTTCGCCGAAGGACGGCCGACGCTCGACGAGCCCAACACCGCCGTGATCACCGCCGGTCTGGCCAGGAAATACTACGGAACGGAGCACGCCGTCGGCCGCACCTTCCGCTACGACAACAAGACCACATACAGGATAACGGGTATCCTGCGGGACCTCCCGGACAATACCGACCGCCACCAGGAGATATACCTGTCGTACGCCAACCTCAAGGACAAAAGCGCCTGGTTCGCCAGCGACAGCAGCTGGGGCAATACGGACGGCAATATGCAGTTCTTCGTCAGGCTCAAGCCGGGCGTAAAAGCGGAGACGGTGGACAAGGCCCTCCCAGGGTTCGTCCGTAAATACTACGCGCCCGAGGACGCCAGGATCACCGAGTTTTCGCTGCAGCCGCTAAAGGACATCCATTTCAACACGACCCTCGATGGCAGGACCGACCCCAAATACCTATGGGCCCTGGGTTGTATCGGCATCTTCCTGATCCTGACGGCCTGCGTCAATTTCATCAACCTGGCCACCGCCCAGGCCCTCCGCCGGGCAAAAGAGGTGGGTGTACGCAAGGCGCTGGGTTCGGGCAAAAAACAACTGTTCTGGCAGTTCATGTCCGAAACGACGGGTATCGTCTGCATGGCGTTTGTGCTGGGCTACCTGCTGGCGTGGGCGGCCATGCCGTACGCCAATGAGTTGTTCCGGACAAAAATGACCCTGGACCTGCCTTCCAACCATTTCCTGTGGATATTCCTGCCGGCGCTCCTGGCGGCGGTGGTGTTCCTGTCGGGCGCGTATCCGGCCCTGGTGCTGGCCCGGTTTACGCCGGTGCTGGCCCTGAAGGGGAAGCTGTCCAACCGGCAAATCGGCGGGGTCCCGCTCCGAAGGGCATTGGTTGTCCTGCAGTGCGCGATTTCCCAGGTGCTGATCATTTGTACGCTCGTGATCGCGGGTCAGATCCGGTATACGCTCCGTACGGACCTCGGCTTTATAAAGAACGCGGTGGTGCTGGTGCCCCTACCCAAAAACGACCCGGTAAAAATGCACACGCTGGTGAACAGAATCTCGTCGCTCGGGGGCGTGCAGTCCGTGACGCTTTGTGGCCAGCCACCGGCTTCTTTTTCCAACCACCTGACGTCCCCCCGTTTTGACACGCGGCCCAGGGAAGAGAACTGGGAGGTCAACGTCAAGGCGGCGGACGATCGGTATGTCCCCACCTTCGGTTTGCCGCTGACCGCTGGCCGGAACGTCTTTCCTTCCGATACCGCGCGCGAGTTCCTGGTCAACGAAACCTTTATCCGCAAGCTTGGCCTGTCCACGCCGGCCGACGTGCTCGGGAAAAACCTGAGGTTGAGCGGCGGGAGTGTCTCCGGTGTCATCGTCGGCGTCCTTAGGGACTTCCACCACAAGTCCCTGAGGGATGGTATGGAGCCCATATGTATCGCCACCTCGGCCAGGGACTACCGGTTCTGCGCGATCCGCGTGGACATGGGCCATTGGGCCGCGTTGCAAAAAGACGTTCGTTCGATCTGGGAGGACGCCTACCCCGACTATGTGTATGCCAGCCAGTTCTTCGACGAGCGCATCGCCCAGTTCTACGTCGAGGACAACAACCTGCTCGTACTGATCGAGGGGTTTGCCTGTATCGCCATCCTGATCGGCTGTCTCGGGTTGTATGGCCTCGTGTCGTTCATGGCCGCGCAAAAGATCAAAGAGATCGGCGTCCGGAAAGTATTGGGGGCAAGCATCGCGGACGTCCTTTGGTTGTTCGGTCGCGAATTTTCCCTGCTGATCGGGCTGGCCTTTATCATCGGCGCGCCGCTGGCCTGGTGGGCGATGAACCGTTACCTGGAGGACTATACCTACCGCATCCGCATCGGATGGGACACCTTTGCCCTGGCGATGGGCGCGACCGTGGTTATCGCGGCGCTCACGGTGGGCTGGCGGTCGGTGCGCGCGGCGCGCGCGAATCCGGTGGATAGCCTGCGGTCGGAATAGGCTGCGGCTAGATATAGCTCAACCACCACTGGCGGTGCGTGCGCTTGTACCGGTCGTACCAGCGGCAAACCGGGTAAAGCGCCAGCACCACGCCGACCCAGATCACATATACCGTCAGCAGGTTGAACCCATACCCTCGCAGCGGCGCGTACCCCGTGACCCAGGTATTGATCATGGTCATATCCACCGGCGGATACCCGCAGACCATCGCGCCGATCATCGCCAGCAGGTGCACCAGGGCGATGTGTACCAGGTAATAGAACATCGGTACCCGGCCGAACACCAGTATCTTCCGGCCCAGGGCACCCAATGGCCGCTCCGTCAGCGCCAGGAAGACGAGGGCGGGTCCGAGCGTCAGCAGCGCGTACAACAGCGAGGGCGGGTATTTGGTGACGTTTATAAAAGAAAAAAAAGTAAAGAGCGTGTTTTTTTGCACCGACCACGGACTCGGGTCGCCATACACATTCAGCCAGCGCACCAGGACGAAGAGCACCAGCGCGCCGACACCCGTATACAGCAGGTTACGCCGCCGGCGGCCGCCGTCATAATCCGGCCGGTACCACGTACCCAGCGCGTACCCGAGGGATATGATCCCGATCCAGGGGATGATCGGGTAGCCCACCGCGACGTGCGGGAGGAAACGTTGGTCGTGGAGCAGGTCCCAAAAGAATCCCCCGTGGATGTTGTCGAGCGTGTTGTGCCCCGCGACCAGGACCGCGCCTATCGCCAGGATGGCGCCCGTCGGGAGATACACCAGCGCCGCCAGCGCCATCATGGAAAGACCAAAGGCCCAGATGACCTGGAGGATAAAGATGCTATACAGCGGATTGAAGGTCCATTCCAGGGTGACTATGAACAGCTCCACGAAGACCAGCCACAGCCCCCGTGTCAACAGGAAGCGGGAGAGCGCCGCGCGGCCCTTTTTCTGCCCATAGAGCTGGGCCGACACCCCCGCGAGCAGCATAAAGATGGGCGCGCAGAAGTGCGTGATCCAGCGTGTTAGGAAAATGGCCGCCGTCGTATGGCTCAGATCGGTGGGATCGAAGAGGTAGGCCGCTTTATGAAAATAGTCGCGGACGTGGTCGAGGGCCATGATGATCATCACCACGCCCCTCAGGAGGTCGATGGATTCGATCCGGGGGGCTTTGGCGGGTGTGGCGGTGGCGAAGCCCGTAGTGGGTTGCAGCGTTTCGGCGAAGGCCATGGCTATAGAATTTAATTCTGTTTATTTCATAAATATAGAATTTTATTCTGAACCTTTCGAGTTTCCGCCATCGGTCATTTTTTCATTGTGGCTGGCCAAACGATTTAGTAGGTTAACGAGTAAAACTCCTCATATGCAACGCTTGCTACTATTTGTTCTCAGCGGATGGTTCACCGCCGCCGCCGTGGGCCAGTCCCTTCCCCTGACGATGAAGCCGGACGGCGGCAACAAACGGGCTTCTGTGTCGGAAACCATCGGTATCACCGATGTGAGCATCCACTACGACCGGCCCGGGGTCAAGGGCCGGGACGGGAAGATCTGGGGGCAGCTGGTGCCCGCCGGGTACTATGACCAGGGCTTCGGTCCCAGCAAAGCCGCCCCCTGGAGGGCGGGCGCCAACGAAAACACCACCATCTCCTTTTCCACCGACGTCATGATCGATGGACAACCTTTACCCAAGGGCAAGTATGGTTTTTTTGTCGCCTATGGCCCGGATGAATGCACGTTGATCTTCTCCCATAACAACAGCTCCTGGGGGTCGTTTTTTTATAAGGAAACCGAGGACGCCCTTCGCGTCAGGGTCAAGCCCCAGGCCCTCGACCACAAGGTGGAATGGCTCAAATACGAGTTCATGGACCAGTCCGACAGCTCCGCCACCATCGGTCTACAGTGGGAGAAGCTGATGATCCCCTTTACGGTCAGCGTAAACTACACCCAGGACCAGATCGCATCCTTCCGCCGTGAACTGCAATCCGAGCGCGGTTTTACCTGGGAAGCCTGGAACGAAGCCGCCGCCTGGTGCGCCCAGCACCGTGTCAACCTCGACGAAGCCAACGGGTGGGCCGATACCGCTACCAGCGTAAATTTCGGCGGCAACGCCAGCTTCACCGCCTGGAGCACCAAGGCCGGCGTCCTCACCGCCCTCGGGCGTAACGCCGACGCCGACGTCATCATGCAAAAAGCCCTCCCCTACGGCTCCATGTTCGAGCTCCACGCCTACGCGCGCAAGCTCCTGGCCGAAAAGCGCGTCAAAGAGGCCGCCGACGTATTCGCGCTGAACTACAAAAAGAACCCCGGTCAATTCACCACCCTCATGGGCATGGCCCGCGGCCTGTCCGCCACCGGCGACTACAAGGGCGCGTTGCGCTACGCCACCATGGCCGAGCCCCTCGCCCCCGACCCCGGCAACAAAGTGCATTTGCAGGACATAATCGCCAAGCTCAAAGCGGGGCAGGACATCAACTAGTTACGCGCCCGGGCTTTCTCGTCCGCATCCACGCCTGCGCCGCGGCCGTTCCGGGCAACCCGAGGGGCGGGTCCGCAGCGAAAAAAGAAGGATTCGCAGCTAAATGGACACGGAGAAGGCGAAAACACCTTAATTTGGTGCCCATGGCAATCAATCTAGTAAAAGGCCAGAAAATAGACATCGGCCTTACCAATATGAGCGTCGGCCTGGGATGGACCCCCAACGAAGGCACGGGATTCGCGTTCGACCTGGACGCCTCTGCATTTATGATCGATCAGAACAAGCTGATCCCCGAGGAAAAGTACTTCATCTTTTACGGGAATACGGACTCCCCGGACCTGGCCCTGCACCACAGCGGGGACGACCCGACCGGCGGGAACAGCGATGGCGGGGACGACGAAACCATCGTGGTGGACTTGTCGAAGGTGGACCCGCGGGTTCAGGAAATCCTGTTCGTCGTGACCATCTACGACTCGTCTCCGCGGCGGCAAAACTTCGGACAGGTGCGCGATTCCTATATACGCATCGTGGATAACGCCACCGGTCTCGAGGTGGCCAAGTATGAGCTGGGCGAGGACTTCTCGATCGAAACCGCGGTGGAGTTCGGGCGGTTGTACCGCAAGGACGGGAAATGGAAGTTCGAGGCGTCGGGCATAGGCTACAAGGAAGACCTGGCCTTTTTCCTGGCCAAATATTACAAGGGACAAATCATCAAATAGAGCATTATGGCTATCAATCTGGTTAAAGGGCAAACCATCGACCTGCGCAAGGGCGACAAGGGCGAAACCTACGACCTTTCCGAGGTCACCATCGGTCTCGGTTGGGACGTACGGAAAAAAACGGGAGGCAGCGGCTTTTTCAGCAAGCTGCTGGGCGGTGAAGAAGGAGAAGAGTACGACCTGGACGCGATCGCTTTCCTCCTGGACGCCAATGGCAAAGTGGCCAACCTGGGCCGGACGGCGGATATCAACGGGCGCAGCATAGGGTTGTACGAAGGCGACATCATCTACTTCAACTCCATGCGGCATCCTTCGGGTAACATCTGGCTCACCGGGGACAACCGGACGGGCGCGGGGGATGGGGACGACGAGCAGATCATCGTCCGCCTCGACAGCCTCGACCAGCGTTACCAGAAGATCGTCTTCCTGGTGGCGATCTACCACGGCCGCCAGAACCACCAGCACTTCGGTATGGTAGAGAACGCCTTTATCCGGGCCGTTGACCGCCAGGGGCACGAGATCGCGCGTTTCAGCCTGTCGGGGGACGCCACCTTTAACGGGATGTGCTCGATGATCTTCTCCGAGGTTTACCGCAAGGACGGGACCTGGAAGTTCAGGGCCATCGGCGAGCCGCACCAGACCGACAGCTTTGTGGACCTGCTCAAATCCGGGTATACCCAGTAGGCGATGCCGTACCTGCACTATTCGTTCGATCTGTGGATGACCCTCATCCGGTCCAACCCGCAGTACAAATACGAAAGGGCACGCATCATACACGAGCGCTACAACCCCGCGGGCAGGACCCTGGAAGAGGTGATGGCGGTTTTCCGGCAGGTGGACCTGCTGGCGAACACCATCAACGAACGGACGGGCCGGCAGTTACAGGCGGAGGAGCTTTACCTGTGGGTGATCGGGATTGCCGCAGGGGGCGCGGACGCGGTCGGCGCGGAGGCGGGTGCGGAGGCCATCACGGGAATAGATCCCGAAAGGCTCTATGACGAGATGGAAGCGGTCGCGTTGGCGTACCCGCCGCAGATATATGAGGAAGCGACGCTCCCGACATTGGAAAAGCTGAAGAAGACAGACGTCAGCTTCAGCCTCCTCAGCAACACCGCCTTCGTCAAGGGGCGGACGCTGAGGAAGATGTTCGGTGGCCTGGGGCTGGAAGGCTTCTTTGCCTTCGAGCTGTTTTCGGACGAAGCCGGTATGTCCAAGCCCAATGGCGACTTCTTTCAGCTGATGCTGGATCAGGTGACCGCCAAAAGGGGGCCGACGCCGCTGGAATCCATCGTTCACGTCGGGGACAACCCGGTGGCGGACGAAGCGGGGGCGCAAAAGAAAGGCATCCCCGCCATATTAATCAACGACAATCGACAAGGCATTGAGCACCTCCTACGCCTTACATAAGATCGATAACCCCTACGCCTTCGGCTTCGACCCCGACGACTACAGCCGTTTCAAGTTCGGGGACGAGACCGCGGCCCGGGCATTCGGCCAGGCGCTGGCGGAGGGATTTATCCGGGAGCACGGGGCCGCGCTGGCAGCGCAGGGTCAGGCGCAGTTGGTGGTCGTGCCGAGCCCGTACTCTTTCATCCCCGCGGCGGGTTTCGCCCTCAAAAATCACTTCGTCTTCCGTCTCAACCGCTGGCTGGCCGGGCGGGGCTTGCCCGTGGCCCAGGAAACAAAGATCCACCGCACCATCACCTACAAGGAAGACTACGGGAGCCTGAGCGCGGAAGAGCGGATCGCGCTGATCGGGCAAGACCGCTTCCACATCGACCGGGAATTCCTGGAAGGCAAGACCATCCTGTTCCTGGACGACATCCGCATCACCGGGGGACACGAGCGGGTGATCCTGAAAATGGTGGCGGACTACGGTATAAAGAGCCCGTTTTACCTGTTGTATTTCGCGGCCCTCGTAAACCCGGACATTCCACCGACCATTGAGAATCACCTCAATTATCACTGGGTAAAGTCGATCTTCGACATCGATACCCTTATCCGGACCGGGTCTTTCATGCTCAATACGCGGGCGGTGAAATACATCCTCAGCTATGACTTCGACGCCTTTCGTATTTTTGCAGAGGGCCAGTCGGACACCTTTTTGGAGTACCTCTACGACATGGCGCTGGGCAACGGCTACCACACGATGGAGGCCTACGCCCGGAACCTGGAATTTATACACGCAACCGTGCAAAACAACATACGCTATGGCGATTAACCTGGAAAAAGGACAAAGAGAAGTCATCACCGCTCCCCGGTTCACGGTGGGACTGGGTTGGGACACCAACAGTTCGGCCACCGGCAGCGCCTTCGACCTGGACGCCTCCATTTTTATCCTGGGTGCGCAGGGGAAGCTGCTCAGCGACCAGCATTTTGTTTTTTACAACAACTTAAAATCCCCCGGCGGCGCCGTGGAGCATACCGGGGACAACCGGACCGGTGAAGGGGAAGGCGACGACGAGCAAATCAAGATAGACCTCAGCCGCATCGAGGACACGGCCGCGGAGTTGCGGATCGTGGTCACCATCTTCGAAGCCGAGACCAGGAGGCAGAACTTCGGACAGGTCAGGGGTTCTTTTGTCCGCATATTCGACCCCGCCACCAACCAGGAACTGCTCAAATACGAGCTGGAAGAAGATTTTTCCATTGAAACCGCCGTGGAATTCGGCCGCATCTACCGCAAGGACAATACCTGGAAATTCGAAGCGGTGGGCGCCGGGACCAAAGGCGGGCTAGCCGATTACCTAAACAAATACAATTAATACGTATGGATACCAATATGCCCGAACAGGGAATGCCGCAGGCGCCGAGCGCCGGCCTTTCAGGGGTACCGGCCCAAACGGGCGCTCTGCCTGTCATGAAGCTTGACAAGGAGGGCAACGTCCACACCGACGCCCTCACGACCGCCGATACCCAGAAATACGGCGAAATAAACAAAGCCCTCAATCCCCAGGACGTCAACTCCATCCTGAACTATGGCTCCGACCTCCAGGGTTCCATGGAGAAATACAGCAACGACTTCCTGACCTCCGTCAGGACCTTTAATTCCGGCGAAACCGGGACGCTGATCAACGACCTCCTCACCGAGCTCAAGATCATCGACATCGACGAGCTCAACCAAAGCCCGGCCAAGGGGTTCTTCTCCCGGCTGCCTTTTGTCAAGAAGGTGGTGATGGACGTCCAGAAGCTCTTCCAGAAATATGACACCGTCCTCAACAACATCGACAAGATTGTCAACAAGATCAAAGCGGGCCGGATCAACTCGATCAAGGACAACAGCTCGCTCCAGACGATGTTCGACAACAACGTCGGCTATATCCACCAGATGGAGGACCTGATCATCGCGGGCCAGCTCAAATATGAAGAGCTCAAGGCGCAGTTAGAGCAGATGGAAGCCAACGCGGCGAACTATCAGGACTACCAGATCGCCGACATGCAGGACTACGTCACCCGGCTGGACCGGCGTCTGGCCGATATGAAGACGGTCCGTTTTATCATGCTGCAGTCGCTGCCGCAGATCCGCCTCGTCCAGAACAACAACACCACGATCGCGGAAAAGGCCCAGTCCATCACCACCACCACCATCCCGGTCTGGAAGAACCAGCTGACCATCGCGGTCGCCCTCCAGCGCCAGAAGGCCAACGTGGAGATGCAGCAAAAGGTATCCGAAACGACCAATACCATCCTGCTCCACAACGCCGAGCTGCTCAAGCAGAACAGCATCAACGTGGCCCGGGAGAACGAAAAATCGGTCGTGTCCCTGGACACCCTCCAGAAAACCACCACGTCCCTGATCGAGACCCTGAACGAAGTAAAACGCATCCACGACGAAGGCGCCCAGAACCGGGTCGTGCTCAATACGGAACTGGCGCGGTTGGAGTCGGAGCTCAAGAAAAATGTGTCGAACGTCAAATAGCCGCCGCGCGGGGATAATCAACCCGGGGGGCCGCAACCCAGGAAGGGGATTGTTCATTAGATTTGCCGGATGGACGAGAACGTAAGGCATATATTGAACGAATCGGTAGGCACCATTAGCCATCTGCAGGTGCTATCCGCATTCTTTCAGGACGAAACCGTCTATAAGATATACGTAAAGACCGAGGTCATCCACAAGACGTTCGAGCAGAACAGGGACCTCGACATCAACAGGCTGGAGTTGTTCCACGTACAGTTCACCGACACCGTGATCGAGCTCCTGCGAAAGATCAAGAAGACCAACGAGCAAAATGTAAGCCTTTTGTATGAAGAGGTGCGGGTCAACCGGGAGATGATCGATCGCCTGGACAGCAGCCTCAATACCGAGGTCACCTACAAGGAAGACCGCGTCCGCCAAGCCACGAAGATGAGCCTGTCGCTGCGCCGGCTCTACGAGGCCCTGTCCGCCGATTCCCCGGACTATCCGTTGTCGAGGAACATCAATGCCTTTAGCGCCCGGTATGCCCAGGATTTCTTTACGGATATCCCGCCGGCGCTCTTTGGCGAGCTGATCCAATATACGCCCGCGGAGGTCTACAGCAACGCGCACGCGGTGATACAGCGGCGGTTGCTGGGACAGCTGCACAAGCAGAATTTCAACGTCACCTACCACATGGGATTGAAGGCGGGAAACCAGGCGCTGGAAGTCTATAAGTTCGAGGACACGAGCGGCGCCACGCGGTTCTTCCTGTACCTGGCCAGCGGCAACGTCTTCGTTTTTGTGGACCCTGAAAAGCTCCACGCCCTTCCGGAAGAGAGCGGCGCCTCGAAAAAAGCCCGCCTGGTGCGGGAGCTGACGGACAAGAATACGCGGCTGGAAAGCACCATACAGGGAACCAAAACCTTTATCCCTGACCAGGTAAAAGCCCTCCTTAACGAGTATTACCGAAAAATTTCCGATATTAACTTCTTAGAGCAGAGCGATTTCGAGATTCAGGCCAACATTTTAAAGACCATGCTTAACACAGATACGATATGACGTTTTCCGACTTGATCCAACAAATCGTTCAAAATCCCGGCCCATCGATTGCCATCGTGGCCAACCTCGTCATCCTGGAAAGCCTCTTGTCGGTAGACAACGCCGCCGTCCTGGCCACGCTGGTTCTGGACCTCAAACCCGAAAACCGCAAAAAGGCCCTGCGATACGGCATCCTGGGCGCCTATGTCTTCCGGGGGGCCGCCATGATATTTGCCTCCTTCCTGATCCGGATCTGGTGGCTGAAGCCCGTGGGCGGCGCTTACCTGTTGTACCTGGTGTGGGACTGGTGGAAGGGGCAGCAAACCGAAGAAAAAGACGACGACTTCATCGATAAGAACGGCAACTGGCTTTACCGCGCCACCGTGGGCCGCCTGGGCGCCTTTTGGGCCACGGTTTGTCTCGTGGAGCTGATGGACATGGCGTTTTCCATGGACAACGTCTTTGCGGCCGTGGCCTTCACGCCCAACATCATCCTGGTTTGCACCGGCGTCTTTATCGGCATCCTGGCGATGCGGCTGATCGCCGGCTGGTTCGTACAGCTGATGGAACGCTATACGTTCCTGGAAACCTCGGCCTTCGTGGTCATCGGTATCCTGGGGCTCAAGCTGGTGTTGTCGCTCTACCAGCACTTTTTCCCGGGGACCGCCCTCAGCAATTTCCTCGACAGCCATGCGGCGGATATAGCCACGTCGGCGCTGACGATCGGGATATTCTTTATCCCCATCCTGACCTCGCTCCTGTTCAACGTGCCCCGCCGGGCGCCAAAGAAGGTAGAAGAGCCATCCTGAGGATAGTATGACCGCCCGGGGTCCGGATGCGCCTGTCGGCGGGAATTGATATGGGATTCCCATTGCGCAACAGCCTCCCGGTATAGGGTAAGACGAAGATCACCGGCATATTCCTGGGCGTAGTGGCCTCGACTACGAATTCCGCATGGCTGCGCCGCCAACGTACATGTATCGGCCCGAGGGGCGTGGGCACGGTACCGGATGCCGAATCCAGGTCACCGGGATGCGGCGCCACGAGCGCTTCCCGGAAGCCGGGTGCCGCCGGCGCTACACCCAGTACCTTCGATGACAATACATACGCCGGGCTGCCGCCCCAGGCGTGGCTGTAGTCCCCCATCGCCCAGCCTTCACGCAAACCCGTCGGATGTTTGCTGAGGAGCGCCCAGCGCCTTAATTGCGCCATTCCGTATACATCGAAATCCCCCGCTTCCGAAAGGGCCTCGAGCACGAAATACATAAAATACGGCGAAGGCGTCACGTCCTTTTGTGTCAGGACATACCGCATGATCGCGTCCGCCGACCCGGCAGGCGCCAAACCATAGAGCACGGCCAGCGTATTGACATAGGGCATGTCGATCGCCAGCGCCGTATCGGCGGGCATCCACTCATTGGGCTTTACGCTGGTAGCGCCCAACATTCCATTGGCGAACAGGTGCCGGTCCTTGTCGTACAGGTTGGCGACAACCGCGCTTTTTACCGCGGCCGCCTGGTTGCCAAAATCGGCCGCACTTGCCGTGTCGCCCAGATACCCGGCTATCCTGCCCCCGTCCAGCAACCCCTTATAATAGAACGCCGTCATATACCCCTGCCCCCACGAGGCGGGCGGGTGATGGAAGCCGATGCCCAGCAAGCTCCCCCAGTCCATGAACATATAATTCGGCGCATCGGTGATAATACCCGCAGCGCCGACGTACGTCCGAAACCGGGCTAGCAGCCGGTATACATCTGGCGCCAGCTCGGTTAGTAATTCCTTGTCACCGGTATATTCATAATAGTGCGTCAGCATTTGTATCCATAACAACATATAGCTGGTGTGGAACATGCGGTATCCCGTTTTCTCCATGACGAGCGCGATTTTGCGCAAGTCCTGTCGGATGAGCCACGGAGATGCAAAGGCATAGTAGTTGACCAGGGACTCGATGAGGTAATCGCCCGCGTCGCTGATGGGCTCCTGGTGTAATGGCGAGTCCATGTGATATGTTTGCATATTCATCTGGACGACCCAGCGGATGTTGGTCCAGAGGGCGTTCAGAAAGGGATCTGAGCAAACGAAAGATCCGTTGTAACCAACCGGGAAAGAGGAATAATCGAACACGACGTCGTCGAGGATACAGTCGCCGCCGGGATTGGAAACGGTGAGATAGATGTATTTACCATCCATCAGACGCGGGGATTCATATGTTTGCGCCCCGGCGGACAAGAGGTAGGTCATTTCCTGGGCATGATTGCCCTCGGTCTCGGCCGTGGCAAACTCCAGTTTCGTTCCAGCCGCACCGGTGGCTTTAAAGCCCAGGTAACCGGTATAGAGGTTGTCGAATTCGAACCGGAATGTTTGCGGCTTTGTGGAGGCCTTTACGACAAGTGGGAAATGCGTTCCTATGGGGAATATGCGGCGCTCCATCATCGGCGGTAGCTCGCTTTGCCGCAAACGCCAACGGTCAGCGTCCGGCAACAGAACGACATGGCTCCACGTTCCGTCACAGGCGGGGCTGGTGATCCAGCCGGCGTTTTGACGGGAGGCGTCGACTACCCCGTCGGGCCGGTAAGCCGCCGAAGGCGCACACATCCAGGAAGTGTCCGTGGCTACCCTCACCGTCTTTCCCGATCGAAGACGGATCAGGGCATCCATGATAAGGCCGCCCCGGCCCATGGTAGCCGCGGAGCCCAAACCATTCCGCATCGTAACCTCGACGGCGATGACGTTCGTCCCCTTGCGGAAAGAATGCCGGGCATCGAACGCGTCGTAGAACCAGTGAAAAGGAAGTTTGCTATCGCCGTAATCTGAACCAATGTTGGCGGGACCCCTACCGGACAATTTGCCGTTGATAAAGAGGCGATACCCCACGTCGGCGCTCACCTGCAACCATGCATCGCCTATGTCACCGTCGATGGCGACGACCTTTTTGAAGTCGACGACATAAAAACCGGTGTCGCTGCCGCTACCCATCCAGCCTGCCCGCGTGGCCTGCAGTTCCGGATGGGCAGTCGGGTCGATCCATATCCAATGGCCACGCCAGGCCGACTTGGGTGCGGGTTTATAGCGAAAATCCGTGGCGTATATACCGTCCCCCGAAGACCGCACCTGGAAGTTGGGGGACGCGATGGGACCGCGCAGGTCGGGCCCCTGTGCCCAAGCGATATTACCCAAAAGCGCCGCCGTCAGATACCACCTCATCCAGCCTATTTTTCGTGGCCCAGTAGGTCCCGGCGGAGCGTAGAAAGGTCGACAGGCGGATAGCGGAAGACGCCGCGCAGCTTCCAATGCCTGTCATAAGCCGCGACAAAGGGGAACGTGGTGATGTTGTAGTGGTGCTGCACCGTCCACCGCAGCCCCTCGGACCCGATAAGGGCCCCCGATCCCGTGAGGTGGGTGATACGGATAAAGTCCTGGACCTCGTTCAGGGGACGGAAGGTGACCATGACGATCTGCACGCCCTTGAATTCCCCGATATGCGCCGCCAGGTCTTGGCCAAAGTGCTGGCAATGGTCACAGGTGGGTGAATAATAGACGATCATGACCGGTTTGCTCTTGTCGAGGTCGGCCCGCGTGAGGTGTTTCCCGTCGGCAAGCGCTATCATGAAATCGGGGATATGGGCGGAATCGGATCCCGGAGCGGCGCCAGCCGCGGGCGGGGCCTTCGAATACGGCGTGGCTTGGGCGGATGCCGCCGCAGTGGCGATCATTGCCAGGGCAATGGATAACAAAAGACTGCGCATCACCAATATTACATTACATTCTTCACATTGCGGACCTGGGGTCGCCGTCGTTTCCATGAGCGGGCCGCCGAGCGGCCTACGCCGTCCCGTAGGCCTTCTCGATTTGCTCCAGGGGTATCCCCTTGGTCTCGAACAAATAACGGCTGACAAACCAGATCATACCCGCGTTGATCACCGCGTAAATGAGGAACGTGGGTCCGCCGTGCAGGGCGTTCAGCATGTACGGAAAGGTCAGCGACACGATCGCATTGGCGGTCCAGTTACCGGTGACGGCCACCGAGGTAGCGGCGCCCCTGATGTGGTTGGGGAAGATCTCGGCCACGTATACCCAGAGCACGGCGCCCCAGGAACACGCGAAACCGGCGATATACAGGAAGATCAGCCCCAATACGAAATAATTGTCCAGGGCGTTCAGGCTGAAGAGTACCGCCAGACCGCCGAGGCAAAGCGCCATGACGGCCGATCCGAAGAGCAGCAGTTTTTTCCGGCCGGTGCGATCAATAAACCAAAAGGCCACGATCGTAAAGATCAGGTTGACTACGCCCGTCAACAGTGTTTGAAACAGCGGACTGCCGCCGGTGTGGGACTGTTCGAATATGAGGGGCGCATAGTAAAAAATGATGTTGATCCCCGTCAGCTGGGCGACCGCGGCAAACACGATACCGATCAGCACGACCCGCTTGTACCGCGGCGTCCACAGCTCTTTAAAGGTCCCGGCGCCTTCTGCGGCGATGTCCCTGCGGACTTCGACCAGCTGGGTCTCAGCCTCGGCTGCGCCGCTGATACGTGCAAAAATGGCTTTACCGGCGTCGATTTTGCCTTTCAGGATCAACCAGCGCGGGCTTTCCGGGACGATCAGCAGTAACAGGAAGAATATGATCGACGGCACAACCGCCGCACCCAGCATATAACGCCACAGGTTGTCGTCGTGCAGGAAGTCCGCGTGTACTTTGGTAATAAGGAAATTCGAAACGGAGGACAGCAAAATCCCGGAAACGATCGCGAGCTGCTGCAGCATCCCCAGCCGGCCGCGTACGCCGGCGGGCGCGATTTCTGAAATGTATATCGGGGCTATAGTAGACGCCATCCCGATAGCCAGACCGCCTACCAGCCGGTAGGCTACCAGCGCTTCAAAGCTCCCGGCCAGACCGCTTCCGATAGCGGAAACGAGGTAGAGCACCGCGGTCAGGAGCAGCACATTTTTGCGTCCGTATTTGTCGGCCATCCAACCCGATACCAGGGCACCCGGGATGCACCCGATGGAGGTGGCGCCCACCACCAAACCAAGTTGCAATTCGCTGAGTGAAAAGTACTTGGTGATCATTTTCAGGGTACCCGCGATGACCGCGGTATCAAAGCCAAACAAGAGACCGCCGAGAGCTGCGACAGAAGCGATCACGATGACATAGCCTTTCATATAGCAATATTTGCCTAAATATACGCTTTAGGGATATGCCGATCATCGTGGATCTCTAAAGCCACGAGATATTTTATCCAGGGTCCGCGGTTGGAGAAATTAAAAAATCCTTATCTTGACCCTGCTAAGATAGCGGTGCTATCCACCTTCATCGAGGCAGACATGAGAAAATTGAGTTAGCAACTTATCCAGGGATTAAAGGGTAAGTTGCTATTTTTTTATAGCGAACGCCCGTTATTCGTCCCCGGCGGCCTTGGAATAATGCAGCGGCCGGCGCTGGATGATAAACGACAGGAGCTTGAAAAGGTCCTCGCCGCGGTTGTTGAAACGGAACTCGCATTCCTTGACGTGGAGATACGCGGTACCGCGGTTGAGCCCGCGGAACTTCGACAACCGGCTTTTCGTCATCGACCAGAAGAGGTCATAGTCATCCTGGTCCTGGAGCGAGGACTGGAGCGACGGGCGTTCCAGCTTGGTAAGCTTCCAGGCGGAAATGTCGGCAACCGCGGTGTAGTTATTCTGGCGTTTGTTGCCCAGCTCATACCCCGCGTAATCAGGATTCCCTTCCAGTTTGCGCAATTCCTCGTATTCGTGGCGCGACAGCAGGTCGACAAACAGCTTTTTGTCATGACGGGCAATACCGTACAACCAGCCGGTTTCTTCCTGGACCTCATCGGCAAACGTAGGCCCCGCGCCGGCGTGGACCGGCATAAAGGAAAACGCGCCCGCCATCCGGTAACGGGGGTTGTGCTCCTCGCAGTACTTTGCGATGTGCGTCCGGGTCAATTTCAGGTAATTGTTAATCGTGACTCGACTAACTCCGCTGACTTCAGCAATCTGCGTGGCGGTCAGGTCTTCGCAGAAGAGCCTGATGATCTCCTTGCACTTCCTTTCGGAAAGGTGAGCGCCTTTCATCATTTTGTTTTTCATAAACAGCATTACGCGTTTAAAAATGGCTATACTATACTTTCTTTCACCTTAACGTATTTACCCTTCCGTTCATTGGGTAAGACGAATAAAGTTTGCATGGCGTTACATCAAACGGTAAGTTGAACAATATTATTTGCAGTAAAAACCCAAAAATGGACAAAAGGAAAGGCGGGGGGTTAAACGATCTATACAAGATTAATATTTATCATGTTTTAGGTTAATATCGGTAAAAAACAAGATAATGAAGGCTATACGATGCTCTTCGTTTTGTGGAGCAAAAATGCCGCGGACGAACGCCGATTTGAACGGTTTATTTCAGGGATGACCGGGCGAATCTAGATAAATTATAGCTCCTGCTATTCTTGTATTAATTGGGAGAGACGGTCGACAACCTTTTCAACACCCGGGAGCATGGCCGATTCCAGGCCGGTATTGAGGGGAACCGCGGGCAGGTTCATGGCGCCTAACACGTCGATGGGCGCGTCCAGCCACTTCCAGCAAGCCTTGGCCAGCCGGCCGGAGAGCGCCTCGGCAAACGAGTTATTTTGCTGTTCCTCAGTGATTATCAGGCACTTACCGTGTTTTCTGACACTATCGACGAGAAAGGTTTCGTCCAGTGGGAACAGGGTCCTCAGGTCGATGATCTCGATTTGACCCGGGAACGTCGCCGCGGCGGCCTTTGCCCAGTAGACACCCATGCCATAGGTTATTATACAGCAGCTCCGGCCTTCTTCGACGTTCGCTACGTCGGCTTCCAGGACCTTACCGGCTTTCCCCAGGGGCAGGATATAGTCGGCCGCGGGCTCGACCTGCCTGGCGCCGTCCGTACCGGGCACCTTGCTCCAATACAAACCCTTATGTTCCAGCATAATGACCGGATTCGGGTCGAGGAAGGCGGCCTTCATCAGGCCCTTCATATCGGCGGAATTGGATGGGTAGACGATCTTGATGCCCTTGATAGACAACAGCGTCGTTTCGATGCTGCCGCTGTGATACGGTCCGCCGCCGCCATAGGCGCCGATAGGGACCCGGATGATGGTTTGCTGGGGAAACTTCCCCCGGCTCAGATAACAGGCCTTGGAAATCTCGGTGACCAGCTGGTTTAGACCCGGGTAGATATAGTCGGCGAACTGGACTTCGACCACGGGTTTTAGCCCCACGGCGTTAAGACCAACGGTGGATCCGATGATATAGGCCTCCTGTATGGCGGTGTTGAACACCCGGTGGTCGCCGAATTTCTCGGCCAGCGTAGCGGCCTCCCTGAAAACCCCGCCCAGTCTCCGGCCTACGTCCTGCCCATAGAGCAGCGCTTCGGGGTGGCCGGCCATGATCTCCTCCAGGGCGTGGAGGGCGGCGTCTACCATCATGACCCGTTCGCCGTTCTGCGGGACACGTTCGCCCGATTCCTGCGTCACGGGCGTTTCCGCAAAGACATATTCCGCCACGGAGTCCGGCTCCGGTTCGGGGGCAGCCACGGCCTCGGCGAATTGACGGGCGACTTCCTGACGGGCGTCGTTTTCTATCGACTCGAGCTGGACCTCTTCTATCCCCAGCTCCAGGAGACGGGCCCTTAATTTGGGACCTGGGTCCCGGGCCAGGTGCGCTTCCAGGTCGGCAGCATCCCGGTAAAATTCTTTGCGTACCCCGCTGGTATGGTGGCCCAGCAGGGGCACTTTTGCCTGGACCAGCCAGGGCTCCCGGTGTTTCCGGACGTGCGCCGCTACGTCCAGCAGGACGCCATAGCTGTCCTCGAAATCGGTCCCGTCGATCTGGATACGATGCATCCCGGGAAATCCCCCGGCATATGTGTAGGCGTCCATGGCCCGGCTTTCCGACGCGTGAACGCTGATACCCCAGCCGTTATCCTGGACGAGGTAGATGATCGGCAGTTTTTTGAGGACGGCGAATTGAAAAGCTTCGCTGACCTCCCCTTCGGTCACCGAGGCGTCGCCCAGGGAGCATACGACGATCGGAGACCCCTCTTTGGGCCGGCCGGATTGCTCCAGGAATTTCAGCCCCTGGGCCACCCCCGTCGTGGGGATCGCCTGCATGCCGGTGGCGCTGCTTTGGTGGATGATCGTGGGTTTGTCAGGTCCTTTATAGCTCGGATGCGCGTAGTACTCCCGGCCGCCGGAGAACGGGTCATCCGCCCTGGCCAGGAGCTGCAGCATCAATTCATACGGGGTGAATCCCAGACCCAGCAGCAGACTTTCGTCCCGGTAATAGGGACTGACAAAGTCGGTGGGCCGGAGGGCAAAGGCCGTCGCCAGCTGTATGGCTTCGTGACCGCGGGAGGTGGAGTGGACGTATTTACAGACGGCGCGGTTCCGCTCGTACGTATCCGCCATGTCACGTGCGGTGCACATCAGGCGATACGCTTGCAACAATATTTCCGGGTCGGTCATGACCCTATTTGATTTCTACCTTGAGCAGGGAATCATCCTCCAGAAAGGCCTCCAATTCATCGCCGACGACGCATTCCCCGACACCCGGAGGCGTGCCGGTAAAAATGACGTCCCCGATGTTGAGGGAGAAATATTGGGAAATATTCGCTACAATTTTATCGAAGGCAAAGAGCATATTGCCGCTGTTACCCTGTTGCACCAGCTCCTTATTCTTGTACAGGCAAAAATTGAAGTGCTTGCGGTGGGCGTCGGGATTCAGGTCCTTCCACGTGCCGATGGCCGCCGAATTATCCCATGCCTTGGCTTTTTCCCAGGGGAGACCCTTTTGCTTCAATTCGCTTTGGAGGTCCCGTGCGGTAAAGTCTATGCCGACGGTGATGCCGTTGTAATAACGGGAGGCATACCGTTCCTGGATATATTTTCCATTCTTGGATATCCGTAACACCAGCTCGACTTCGTAGTGAAGGTCGTTGGTGAACTCGGGGTAGTAAAAAGGCATATGTGCTTGCAGGAGGGCGCTCTTAGGCTTCATGAAAATGACCGGTTCGTCCGGTATGTCGTTCCCTAACTCCTTAGCGTGTTCTGCATAGTTTCTTCCAACACAAAAGATTTTCATGTGTTCTCATTTGATTTTCAATGGTTCAGGGTCCCTTGAGAAGGATATTGGAAGACTCTCAAGCGAATATAAGAAATAACAAAAATGCTTTACCTATCGAAGGTCGAATTATTTACTTTATTCATCGTTTTATCGATTCCCTCCAGTACAAAGGATTCTATAGCCTGGATACAGAATTCGATCTTTTCATTGACCAGCGGCATATCATCCTCTTTCCAGCGTCCCAGCACGAAGTCGATCTGGCGACCCTTGGGGTAGTCGTTCCCGATGCCGAACCGTAACCGGGGATACTGGTCGTTTTTAAGGGTCTCTTGTATGTCCTTGAGCCCGTTATGGCCGCCGTCGCTACCGCCCGGGCGCAACCGAAGTTTCTCCAAAGGCAATGCCAGATCATCAAAGACCACCAGGATGTGCGGCAGGGAAATTTTTTCCTTGTCCATCCAATACCGGATGGCTTTACCGCTGAGGTTCATAAAAGTCGTGGGTTTGATGCAGACGAGGTGATGTCCCTTCAGCCGGACGTCCGCCTGGAACGCGTACCGCTCCATCCGGAAGTCCCCGCCGTGCTTGTGCACAAAGGCGTCCAGCACGTCGAAGCCGATATTGTGCCGGGTGTGCTCGTAGTCGGGGCCGATATTGCCCAGGCCAGCAATCAGAAATTTGTCCATATCTCAGGAAAAAAGCGGGCCCTCGAGCCCGCTTTTACTATTCATTTGATAATCCCCTGCCCTATTTCTTCGCGGCAGTGGCTTCTTCCTGGCGCAGGGCGCGGGTCGTAACCACGGAGGCGATGGGAATACGGGGAGAGTTCAGGATTTCGAAGTTGGTCACCTTTACGTCCTCAACACGGATGTTCTCGTTGATCTTCAAGGCAGTGATGTCCACCTCGATGTTCTCGGTCAGGTGTTTGGGGAGGGCCTTTACCTTCAGGTTCTTCATCTTGGTCACCAGCTTACCGCCGTCCTTTACGCCCTCGGAGGCGCCCGTGAACTTTAACGGAATGGTGGCGACGACCTTCTTGTCTTCGACCAGCTCCAGCAGGTCGAGGTGGATCACCTCGTCCGATACCTTGCCGAACTGGATGTCCTTTACGATGCATTTGTAGGACTTGCCGTCCAATTTTACTTCCACGAACTGGAATTCCGGCGTATATACGACAGGTTTAAAGCTCGCAGCAGGAGCGGTGAAATTCACCTCCTGTGCACCCCCGTAAATTACACCAGGCACGAGTTCCTGAGAGCGAAACAGGCGGGTGGCTTTTTTGCCGAATTCGGTCCTCAGTTGTCCTTCGATTGTAATTGTTTTCATTTATTGTTGTGTTTAACTTTCTGCTGTCACTCTACGCCTTGGCGCGCTTTTCCTTTAGCTGGGAATGGATGAACAGGCTCGTGATACTCTTATTCTCGAACGCGTTCCTCAGCGCTACCGCAAAAAGGTCGGCGACCGAGACGATCTTGATCTTGGGGCTGTTCTGCCGCAGGGGGATGGTGTCGCACACCACCAATTCCGTCAGCGCGCTTCCGTCGATGTTCTCGTATGCCTTCCCGCTCATCACTGGGTGCGTACACAGCGCCCGCACACTCTTTGCGCCCTTTTCCATCAGCAGCCCCGAGCTCTTCGCCAGGGTCCCGCCCGTATCACAGAGGTCGTCGATCAGTACGATGTCCTTTCCCTGTACATCCCCTATGACCACCATGCTGGCGATCTCGTTGGCGCGTTTCCGGTGCTTGTCGCATATAACCATTTCGGCGTCAAAATAGCTGGCGATCTCGCGTACCCGGTTGGCACTACCCACGTCAGGGGCCGCAAAGGTAAGGTTTTCCAGCTTCAATTGCTCGATATAGGGGATAAATATTGCCGAACTGTCCAGGTGGTCCACCGGAATGTCGAAAAACCCTTGAATCTGAGGCGCATGCAGGTCCATCGTGACCACCCGGTCCGCCCCCGCGGCGACCAGCATATTGGCGACCAGCTTCGACCCGATGGCTACCCGGGGTTTATCCTTACGATCCTGGCGCGCATACCCGTAATACGGTATGACCGCTATCACCTTATACGCGGAGGCCCGTCTCGCGGCGTCGATCATCAGCAGCAACTCCAGTAAATTGTCGGCGGGCGCGCAGGTGCTTTGGACGAGGAAGACATAATCTCCCCGGATGCTCTCCTGGAAAACCGGCTGGATTTCGCCGTCACTGAACCGGGAAACACTGGATTTCCCCAGCTTGGTTCCGTAACTGAAGGCGATTTTCTCAGCCAGACCGTGGGACCCGGTACCCGAAAAGATTTTCGCAGCGGACTCTGACATAGCATTTTTTATGTGCGCCAAAGGTAAAAAAATAAAGTCATGACGTATAAACCTATCCGCAGCTGGCCAAAGAGCGAGCGCCCTGTCGAAAGACTCATCAAGCTGGGCCCGGCGGCGCTCACGTCGGCCGAGCTGATCGCGGTGCTTATCAACAATGGGATGCGCGGCCGTTCCGCCATAGACATCGGCCGGGATTTGTTGGAAAAAGCCGGGGATGACCTGGAAAAATTAGCCAGTATGACACCGGTCCAGCTGACCGCCGTCCGCGGGATAGGCATACACAAGGCCGCCCGTCTGATCGCCGCCTTGAGCCTGAGCCGGCGGCTGGATACCGGCAAAGCGCCGTCCCGCATATTCCTCAAGAAACCGGAAGACGTGCCGCACTTCCTGAAATATCTCCTCAAAAACGAACGGCAGGAGGTCTTTGTGGTATTTTTCCTGACCCAGAACCTCCACATCCGTCACTGGGAAATGGTGAGCAAGGGCGGGATCACCGGCACCACCGTCGATCCGAGGCTTATTTTCAGACGTGCCCTCGAATACGGCGCGACACGCCTGATACTCTGCCACAACCATCCCAGCGGCTCCCTGCAACCAAGCCCGGCGGACATCGAGGCCACGGAAAAGATCCGCTTGGGCGCCGCTACAGTGGACATCCTCTTGCTCGACCACATCATCGTCAGTGACCAGGGCTGGTATAGTTTTGCCAACGAGAAGCTGCTGGAGCAAAGCTGGAAGCGGCGGCGCTAGATCGCCGCCGTTCCCTCCCGGCGGGCTAGTTTGCCGCCGGGGCGCTCATCGAAGCCGGCACGTCCGCCGCGGACGTCCCCCAGGTCTTGCCGGGTTTGTCGCCCATCGTCAGCTCCAACACGCCCCCCGCCTCGATGTCGGCGTGGGTGATGTAGGACTTGTCGTACCGTTTGCCGTTCAGGCGCGCGCTCTGAACGTACTTGTTGGCGGGGCTGTTGTTCAAGGCCACCAGCGTAAAGGTCTTATTGCCCGGGAGGCTCAGCGAGACCCGGTCGAATAACGGGCTGCCGATGACGTATTCCTCGCTGACGGGGTTGACCGGGTAGAAGCCCAGCGCGCTGAAAACATACCAGGCGCTCATCTGCCCGCAGTCCTCGTTGCCGCAAAGGCCATGGGGCGTATTGTCGTAAAGGGTTGAGGTGATCAGCCTGATCCGGTCGGCCGTCTTCCAGGGCTCGCCGGCGTAATTATAGAGATAGGCGATGTGGTGGCTAGGCTCGTTACCCTGGGCGTACTGCCCGATCATCCCGCTGATGTCGGGTGAGGTATTATCCCCTTTGAGGACCGAAGACACGCTGAACAGGGAGTCGAGCTTGTCCACGTAGGCCGCCTTGCTGCCAAATAGGTTGATCAGTCCCTGGGGGTCCTGGGGTACGAACCAGCTGTGCTGCCAGGCATTCCCTTCGGTGTACATCGCCTTGTCGGGATCGTGTTCCGAATAGTACGGGTCGAAGGGTTGCACCCAGGAACCGTCGGCGTTTTTGGCCCGGAAAAAGCCCGTGCCCTTATCGAACAGGGGGACGTAGGCATGCGCCCGCTTCATAAACAGCGCGTAGTCGTCGGTTTTGCCCAGGGATTTCGCAACCTGGGCGATACACCAGTCATCATAGGCGTATTCGAGGGTAATCGTCACGCTGCTCCCCATCTTGTCCTGGGGAACATACCCGTACTGGCGATACAGGTTCGTCCCCCGGATGTCCTGCATGGCGCTCTTTTTCATCGCAGCATAGGCCTTCTCCACGTCGAAGCCCTTAAATCCCTTCAGGATCGCGTCCGAGATCACCGCCACGCTGTGATAACCCGTCATACAGTTGGTTTCGTTGTATTCCAGGTCCCACACCGGCAACAGCCCGTATTGGTCGTAAAAATCGAGGTAGGAGTTGACGATGTCCGGTACCCGGTCGGGTTGCAGGATCGTAAACAGCGGGTTATTGGCGCGGAAAGTATCCCAGATCGAATGCACGGTATACCGCTTCCCCGTTGCCTGCACCGGCTTCCCATCGATCCCCTTGTACCTGAGGTCCCGGTCCGTAAACGTCACGGGCGCCTCGAACGAGTGGTAGAGGGCGGTGTAAAAGGTCTGTTTCAGCTTGGTGTTGTCGGACGCCACGGTCACCTTCCCGAGCTCGTCTTCCCAGGCGTCCACCGCGATCTTCCGGACCGCGTCGAAGTCCCAGCCGGGGATCTCCCCGAGGCTTTTCTTTGCGCCGTCGATGTCCGCGAACGAAAGCCCCACCTTCATGAGGATGCGCTCCGCGGGCCGCGTATCGAACAACAGACACGCCTTCACGTCCTGCGCCTTTACACGGTCCGCCTTTACCTGCGCACCGTCGCCATACAGCGCGATGTCTTTTATGGGTTTGGACAGCACCACCGCGAAGTAGACCCGCTGGTCCTTGGCCCAGCCGGTGGAGTACCGGTAACCCACAAACGTAGTATCGTTGATCTTCTGAAAATATCCCTCCGTGGCCTTGTCCCAGTTGATGGCAAACCCCAGGTCGAACCGGATCATCGAGTTCCCCGAGCCGGGAAAGATATACCGGTGCATCCCCGCGTGGAGCGTCGTCGTCAACTCCGCCCACACCCCGAAGTCCTTCAGGAGCACGGCATAGTATCCCGGTTCCGCGATTTCCCGGTCATGGCTGAACGCGCTCGTGATCTTCCCCGTTCCCGGCAAAATCCCGATCGACGGCATCACCGATATGTCGCAAAGGTCCCCGATCCCCGTCCCGCTCAGGTGCAGGTGTGAAAAACCCGCGATCACCGAATCCCCGTAGTTGTACCCGCTGCACCAATCCCAACCCGAACGACCGTTATCCGGGCTCAGCTGCACCATCCCGAAGGGCACGGTCGCCCCGGGATACGTGTGCCCGTGATCCGCGGTCCCGATAAAAGGGTTGACATAGTCTACCGGACGGCGCGGATCAACCGTTTGCGCGGGTTGCGCGTGTGCGCTCCCGGCAGCCGCCAACAGTCCCCCGAGCAGATAAACTTTCACATTTTTAGCCATAATCACCTGAGTTGTATTGTGGGTGCAAGGTACGGCTTCCGGCTAAAACGATTTAAGCGTTTTATGCCTGCGGCGCGGCGGGCCGGCGGGTCATCGTAAGCCCCCCCGATTTGCTGCGCGATATAGCCGTATGTAGGAATATAAAGTCGTATGTAGTGGAAAAAGTCTTGAAAATACCCGCTTTGGGGCATTGACAACGCGTTCAGGTCTACGTACCTTTGCACCTAGTTTGGATCTTTAAATCGTGATGGTATGATTAAGCTACAGATTGTAGGAAACCTTGGCAGGGACGGTGTCGTCAGAGAAGTGAATGGCAAGAACGTCATCAACTTCAGTGTGGCGCATACCGAACGCTTCCGCGATGCATCGGGGAACCAGCAGGAACGTACCACCTGGGTGGATTGTTCCTATTGGACGGACAGGATCGCCGTAGCGCCCTACCTGAAGAAAGGCACGCTGGTCTACGCGGAAGGCACGCCGACCGCGGAAGCCTACACGGGCCGCGACGGCAACAACGGAGTAGCCCTCCGCCTGCGCGTCTCCAACGTCCAGCTCCTGGGCGGTGCTCCCCGCGCCGAGAACGGCGGCGTCGAGTCCACCGGCACCCAGGAGTACGCCTCCCAGAACGGCGCCGAGGTCGGTGACGACCTTCCGTTCTAAGGCCCCCGCCCCGCGCCGATCCCGCCGGCGCCCCAACGAAATGACTTGTATCTTTTTTCTTTCTCATGTCTAGATTGTCGCGACGGTTGGTCTCAACTGTCGCTTTTTTTTGCCTTTTCTGGTCGCTGGCTTTCGGCCTGCCGGCTCGAGGGGAGGGGTGCCTTGCCTTCTGCACGCCGCTTTTTTTGGCAAAAAAAACGGCGTGCAGAAG